>JBGSIV010000072.1:0-10241 GCA_041742355.1 Candidatus Zixiibacteriota bacterium | reverse complement strand
GACGATGGTGCCGCCGACCGATTACCGGTACCCGTTCCTGAAGGAGTAGGTGGCCGGTTTGTGAGATTGAACATGAAGCCGGGTTTCGACCTGTGGGTCGGGGCCCGGCTTTTGATTTGGGTTCGTTTTGTTGGAATGCCGACGCGCAGCCGCGGACCCTCACTGTTACTCATTCAGGCGTCGGTTGGTCAACCCTCGGTGCAGTTGGCGAGTCCAACTGAACGGCCTGGATGGCCTGCGGTTCATTGAGCAAATCAAATAGTTCTGTTAGCTTTGGGTTCGAGATTCTCCGCTCATTCCGTTCGTTCTCATTACACACATTGACTAAGCTTGCCCAATCTCGATACAGCTCGCGTGTCCCAATCTCCTTTCTGTCAGGGAACGAGTTGAGCATCGCTTTCGCAGCCTGCCCCACGAAAACGCTGGAGACAAGGTGAGCACCGTAACGGTGTAGCGTATCGAGTCCAACGTTATCCCGGAATACTCGGAACTCTTCTACGTCTTCCCTCACCACCACGTGAAGCTGCTTCACCAACAGGCGGAATCTCTCATGTTGCAATGACCAATCCACTTGTGTAGGAATTGCGTCCTCAGTCCTCCATTGGACGGGGAGGAGCGCCTCCTGTAAGTAACGAATGTCGAACAGCATCCGCGTCAAATACCATTCGCCCAGTTCGGTCAAAAAAACATGATCACCCAAATGCAAGGAATAGTCCCTCTCGTCCTCGTATCTATCCCTCCCGCGGATATACAGGAGTTGAACATAGGGACGCATGAGATAGTTCAAGGCGTTTCTAACGTCTTCATCACTCCATCCGCTGTTGATGGCGAGCAAATCCCACTTCAGACCAGTCAGCGGACAGGCCGACTGAGTGTTACGAAAGTGCAGAAGTAACTGCAGAATCCGGACGCTCAAAAGCGAGAAGCGCTCGCTCGGAAGTCCCACGAACAGATTTGCCGCCAAATCATCACTCACTTCCATGTTCCCAGTATCACTCTCGCCAATCATGAGTGCCGAACGGAGATGAGCGATTTTGGCTGGGCCAACTAGGTAATCTACGGCATGATTAACGAATAGTCGCTGTGCCAACTTCAGCGACCGTCGTATGCTGCGACAGGACATGTTCTTGAACGTTTGAGAAACAAAATCGTTGGGGGCGCACAGCGAGCGAGTAACCACATCGATGTGACTGCGAAGTTCAGTCGCGTGCGCCATACATTTTTCATGAACTAGGGACCGATAGTGCCTGCCACGACTAACGACGGTTGCGGTAGGCCCGAAGTCATATCTCAGCGGCTCCGCGAGCTTGAGTCTTGATGCAGCCGCGTCGACTGATTCCACTACAACGGATTGAAGACTCTCAGAATCGCGGATCTCAATACGTTCGCCCGGCAATATGTCGATGAGGTGGTCCGATGGCTTAATCTCTAGGACCGTGGTTCCAGGCCTGACCGTGTGCTTGAGATGTAAACTCACTTGCGGTGGATCAGGCCATCTCGACTCCAAGAAATCTTGCATTCTCGCTTGGCAGACTACTGAAGGATCAGTACCCAAATGCCTGACTCGGTCAAACACGAAGGATGCTCCAGCCATCTCATCGAATCTCCCTTCGAGTTCTGGTCGTACCGCGTAGAGAGTGCGAAACCGCGCGATCTCCTGGATGCTTGCAATCGCTATCACCAGTTGAATCTGATTAGACGTACGTAGATAGTCCAAGTTGTCGAAAGCCGAGACGAAACAAGACATCTTGCACGGAAGATGCGCGCGAACGAAGCGACCCACCCAAGCTAACAACACCACTCCGTCGCGGGTGCGCGAGTGATTCTGATTGATCCACGCAAAAAGCGCCTCGTTCCTGTCCTTCTGAGTCGGATGCTTCTCGTCAAACTCGGGCCTTGCCTTTTCCTTATTGACAAACTCCCAAAACCGGGTCAGCTGCCGAGCTAGCTTTCCGTGATGCACTTCTTCGGCAAACGGGCCAATCAAGTCCTTCGCCACGAAGGCCGCTGAAAGGACACGCAATAACTGATCATACATTTCGGCCCAGAGATGTTTGAGTACCTCGTTGAGGTCCTGTGTATCATATCCTTTCAAGAAGTTAATGACAAGAGGCCGTACATCAGGGCGGATCTGGCAGTATTTGCAGTCGGAGTGAAGGTCCTGCGAAGCCAGTTCAGATAAAACGTATCGCCGCAATTCGGTCTTTCCGCAGCCAATCTCGCCCGACAATACGACATTTGTGAAGGAGCCATAGGCGAGCTTGGTGAGCACCTCATGCTCAGTGGGGCCGTAGTCTTTCGAAGCCACTGGGATCATCTCGTTTGGCGCCGGGGCCGGTACAGGTTCGGCGTCACCCTGCAAGAGAGAGGTCTGAAAGTACGGGCAGGGATCCCGCGTCTCGTTTTGGAAAATGTCATTGACTAGTGCTCCAACGCATCTGTTGTACTTGGCGTTGTGATGCACATAATTCCTGATTCCCGTCCGTTCTGTACGCATAATCACCTCCCTCAATCACCGTTGCTTAAAGAGCTGACTGTACGGCTATTCGTAGCTTCTAGCCCGCTCTCGTCCGTTCTCGATGGCACTCCGCAGCGCCACCATTCCGCGCCTCATGGTCGTGAGTTTATCGTGAGTAGTAATGATTCCCACGGCGCAGATTGCCGCTAGATTTTGGTCAATCTCAGCCAGACTACTTCGCGTGGGGGACACTATCTCACGAGCAAAGAACTCGGCGTCCCCTTCGTTTCTTTCGTGGAAAACCATGGCTTCCTTGAACTTACGCCACTCCTCAAAGGCCGCATGAAGGTCACTGCTCTTCTCACCGAGAAGTTGCTCAGTCCGCTTAAGAGGAGGTAAGAGACTGAAGTCGATTACCCTCAGCCGCCTGAGAATTCTAGCCTCCTTCTCGTGTCGGCGGGCGAGGATGCTCACTGCTATATAAAGAAAGAAGGCATTTCCACACAGCACGGTCCATTGCTCCGCTAAGTCCGCCCAGTCAATCTTCACGATTCCAAGCAAGCACAGGAAGATACTCGGGGAGAAAGTGATCAAGAGGATGATTATCATACTCAATACCCACTTCGGGCCAAGGTAACTACTCATGAATATTCCTATCTTCGACATGGCTCGTCCTCTGTTCGAAGCCAGCGATAGGTCACATCTCAGGACCAAAGGCTTCTCAGCAAGTCTCGGCACAAGAAAGTCCATGGTTCCGGCCGACTGAAGAGCAAATCTGTTCCCCAGCGTGGCGAATAGCAATAGGACGTCGTAGGGCGCAGTGGGTCGCCACTCCCGATCCAATGGAGCATTTGACCCGACTGTCTATACAACTCTAATGTGGGCGCATGCGCTCATAGACCCTCCGATGCCCAGAAATACACACCACTTATCAATAACAACTGTTGTGCTCCCAGTCAAGGACTTTGTTATCGATATTGATCGAGCCTCGGATAGCACATACTCCGGAACGTGCTGTCAGCTTATTTGCAGCGGATCGACGCCCCCTCCCAGTTACAGCGAAATTGAGCTATATTCCGATACCAGTTCCCTTTTTCCACTTCGACAAAATGATTTCCTCAAGTTGGGATACTCCCGAGAATGCTGATGCAATGCCCCTGGAGACTCGTGGAGAGACAGTCCCTTCTGACGCAAAAAGAGTGGACCTTTCGCCCCTCCGCGCTAGAAAACTTCTGCTTCTCGGACACATGCTCCGTGAAACCCTGATCTATAACATAGCTGTGGTTGACTTGCGGGACGAGAAGATGTCAGGACCATAAAGGTCCTGACCTACAAGAAGAAGAGACATTGCATCGCTGCTCCGCTCCTCTCAATAACAGCGATGAGGGTTCGCCGAGATTTGTCACAGCCTTGGTTGTGGTGACAGTCGTTGAACGAAACAGCTGTCAGAGCAAGGCGCATGACGTTACAGAGAGAGGCGTCGGACACCTTCCGGCAAAGTTCGCTGTCCGGGGTTCTCATGGTTAACTCCGCATGAACCAATATAGCAAGGACCCTCCCATTTAAGATGCCTCGTTATTATCGGGGTGAGAGAACAATCCTGCGGTTCTCGGGCACGAGGGCGTTGTATTCGCGGGTGAACGGCAGACTCCCCTCGCGCACGAGTGCGGCCAAACGTGTGGTCCCGCGGGCCGCTTCAATTACTCTGGCCATATGGGCCCCGGCGACGTAGAAGGCCCGCTTATTCACGCCGATATACCAGATTCTCTGGAGCAGGGTATCGAGAGCGACGGTGTCGGCATCGGCAATCAGTCCATTCACCTGACTTAGCGCGTCGGCCACACGGGCGCTGTCCTCGAGCAGCAGGTAATCGTCGTGGCGGTACTCTGAAGGATAGAGATTGAGGGCGGTGTAGCCGACATACGTCGCCATGCCTTCGTTCTGCAGAATGGCATAGCAGCAGCGCACCGCGGACGCTGCATCGGTGGGATCGTCTTCGAGAACTCTCACGTCAGGTGTGGTTGCCCGAAAACCGACGTGAAAGATTTCGTGAATGACCGTATTCAGGATGCAATCGGTATCGAAGTGCCATTCATCGCCGGTAATGTCGATCCCGATCTTGTTGCGTTCCACACAGAACGCGTAGGGGATGGTGAAAGCGGTGAAATGCACGGAGGCATCAAGGGGGACGTTTTCGCCGAGGTAGGATGTTAGGTGATGTACGATAGCTGAATGTTCTCTATGGGCTTTGGCGCCGAGGCTATCGGCGAGAGCGAGTGACTTTGTGATCAGGGAGGTGTCCTGGAGGAACCGGTTGAGTCCCCTTTCCCAAATATCCCAGGTTACCGGGACGGATGATCCCTCGTGCCAGACGAGCGTGATTCTGTAGGCTTCGAAAGTACTCCAAATGGAATCTCTCTCGATCTGGAGGGCGCGGGCAGGATTCTGCAGGACGTATCGCGCCGCGGAGTCATCGAAGGATGGTTTGATGACGGGTTCGCGGTCCCCGACATCTTCGCAACATGCCCCCAATGGGAGGAGCAGCGCGGCAAGCAAGATCGCTCCAGTTGTCTTCATGATCTCTCCGTTGGAATGGTTCATTTCCCTTGAGTACGAACCTGGCATCGCCGAGTTGTGGGGAGTCTGCCATTTTCGCCCGCATTAGTACGGGCACGACCGAAGAACGGTCGTGCCCCACTCACCAAAGGGAGGGAACGCGCCGTCAGGTTCATCGGACCACGGTTCCCCGGGCAATCATCTCCCGGGTTATGGTCGCCCGGGCCGTTGTTTCCCGAACCATGGCTCCTCGGAACCCGACCGGCGATTGCTTCATGCGTTGCAGGCCGGGGGCGGCGGGCCGGACTTGAACAGAAACGTCACCAGGTAGGTCAGGTCGCTGACTTTGATGCTGCTGTCGTTGTTGACATCCCCCTCGCCCGGGCAGCCGGTCGGAAGGCCCGATTTGAAGAGGTAGCTGACGATAGCGGTGAGGTCGCTGACTTTGACCCCGCTGTCGTGGTTGAAGTCGCCGCGGACGACGCAGCAGCAGATGTCCCCGACGCCGTCGGAGTTGGCGTCGGCCTGATCGGGGTTTGCGGCATACGGGCAGTTGTCGGTCGCACAGGTGGAAGCCGGATAGCCGGGATCACCGTAGCCGTCGTTGTCGGAATCGGTGCAGTTGTCGCAGAGGTCGCCGACGCCGTCGAGGTCGGCGTCGCTCTGGTCGGGGTTGGACGTGCCGGGGCAGTTGTCGGAGGCATCAGGGACAGCGTCGCCGTCGGCGTCCATCTCGACGCCCCAGAGGCGGACGGTGTTGTCCCAGGAGGCGGTCGCCAGCAGGGTGCCATCGGGACTGAACGCCGCACGGAGAACCGGGGCGGTGTGACCGGAGAGGCGCTTCAGTTCGGCGCCCGTGGCGGCATCGCGCAGGACGACGGAGCCGTTGTGTCCGCACGTGACCATGAGGGTGCCGTCGGGGTTGAAATTCACGCAGTTGACCCAACCCTGGCCGCAGGACCTGGACCAGACGAGGGAGCCGTCGGCGACATTCCAGAGGCGGACAGTGTTATCGTCGGCGGAGGATGCGATGGTGGTGCCATCGGGGCTGAATTTTACATAGCCGACGTTATTGGTGTGGCCGCTCAGCACGCGGACCGAATCTCCGGTAATGGTATTCCACAACCGGACGCTGAAATCGGTGCCGGACGACGCCAGCAGATCCTGATGCGGGTTGAAGTCGACGGACAGCACGGCGGAGCGGTGACCGGTCAATTCATGGATCAGGGCGCCGGTCGTGGGGTTCCAGATGCGCACGGTGGCGTCGAAACTGCCCGAGGCCAACAGGCCGGTGCTTTCCTGGTAATCGAGGCTCCAGATACCGCTGCCGTGTCCGGTCAGCGTTCGTTCGAGAGAATCGCCGTCGACATTCCAGATGTCGATATCGCCGAGAGAACCGCCAAACCCCTCGGTTCGTCCGTTGACCAATGTCGCGCCATCGGGGCTGAACGCCAGGCCGATGACCCAGTTCGCGTAGTCACCGAGGGTTCGGGCGTCGCTGAGGGAATCGACCGGGCGGACAAAGACGTGGCCATCCTGGGCGCAGGAGGCGAGGAGGCGGCCATCGGGGCTGAAAGCGACCGTCCAGACGCGGTCGGTGTGGTCGGTGAGCGTCTCAAGGTGCGTGGCGTTCGGGGCGTTCTGAAGGGTGATGGGGGTGAGCATATGGGCCGCCTGAGGGAGTTCGGACAGTGCCAAGACTGAGCAGAATGTGAGTATCAGGACCGCGGGCACGCTGATCGGGTGTGGTCGAGCGAGGCGGCCACGGGTGGTTATCGATGTGAGAAGCGTCGGCATACCGGCCTCCATGGTTGTGCAATACAGGACGTTCATCTGCAGTGGGCACAGCCCCGTACTGGGCTGATGGTAACGCGCGACGTCGCACTGTTCGATACGGAGACTGATCGGGCCATGTTTCGTAAGTGCTTACATATTTTCTTCAGGCCGGTTCTTTGCTGTAGCCGAATCAATGCAAGTTGATGTATATGAACCGGTTAGCCGATAGCATGGAAATCTTTCGCTTCTGCGCAGAAATTCAGCTGGTCAGTCCAGTGTTTGCGCTAAGGTTACCCGGTCCGGGTGCCGAACCTTTTCATTGACTACATGAATCCATGATCTCGACTCTCGATCCCATCGTCGAGGCACTCCCTGAGCGCCGGGCGGTTGCTGTTCCACCGCCCGGTCCCACCATGCACCACGGTCGGAGAGTCAGCACTTCTTTGTGGAAAGGGTCTATTGCATGAAAGCAGAGAACTATCGCAAGGGCTGGCTGCCCATGGCGGCTGTCGCAGTCGCACTGGCAGCAACAGGCTGCTCTGACTCGACGTCGCCGGACCAGACCATCATGGCGGCCGCCTTCATGGCCGGACCGATCGGCGGCAACGGCGAAGTGGTCGCGGACTCGGTCGGCGACATTTCCCGGATCAATATACAGAGCGCGCGAGTGGTCATCGGGCGGGTCGAAGCTCGCGGAGTGAACGATACCATCGTGTTCATCTCCGCCGAGCATGAACCAAAAATTGTGGAACTCGATCTCACCGGAAGCAGGCAGATCGTGGATATCGCGGTGATCAACCCCGGCGAATACTCGTCATCGCTCATCCGCATGGAGAAGCTGGAGCCGGCCGACTCCGCGGCGTGGAACGCCAATCCTGAACTGCAGAACTACAGTCTTCGCGTGGAAGGCTATCTCAACGGCGACACGACGCAGACATTTCTTTTCACGACGGAGCTCGATGAAGAGCAGGTACATGACTTTGCGCCGCTGACGATCGCAGACAAGGGGTCCGCGACGGTGACGTTCCACTTCGACTACACTCTGTGGTTCCAGGACGGTACCGGCGGGCTGGTAAATCCGGACAACGAGCAACTGGCGTCGGCCCGGTCGATTGTGGAAGAGAATATCGTCAGCAGTTTCGATGTGCAGTAGCCGATGTGATTGTCTGTCTGTGAATAGCGGAGCCCGGCGGGCTCCGTTTTTTTTGGTGGGGGGATTGCGCGGTATCGTTACCCAGCGATTGTGCTCGAGGCGTCGTCCGATTGCGCGGAGTAGGAATCTCCGCCGGAATAAAAAAACCCCGGCGGGGAGCCGGGGCTTTTCGCGAAGCGCAGAACAGGCATGGGGTTATTTCTCGATTTGGCGGGAAAGTTTTTCCAGCAGCTTCTTCATTTCCGCCAGTTGTTTTTTGAGGTCTTTGTTCTCTGCATGCAGGGCTTTGATTGCCGCGAGAGCCACACCGTCGGCGTCGATCGCGGTAATGTGGCGATCATCTTCGCCGATACCGAAGGCTTCGTAGAAGTCCTGGGCCATTGGGCCGATATGGCGGATGCTGTCGTCTTGCGAGATGTAGTTCCATTCGGAGATGGGGATTTCGGCGAGTTTATCGAGGATCTCGGATCCGTCGACGGACTCGATGTTCTCTTTGACGTTTCGGTCGGAGACGGAGGCCCATGAGCCGCCGCCGGCGGCAAGGGTAACGCCGGTGGTTTTGGCCGCATTCGAGTAGAATCTCGCGCCGCCAGAAGAGCGGACGAGAAACTGGTTCACGCCTGAGGTTACCAAAGAATCCGAAGTGCTAAGTGAATCGGCAAATACGAAACATCCAGCGTGTCGAGCCCTGGAACTCCTTCCAGCCACGAATGATCCTCTGCCACTCGTTTCGTTGCCCACACCACCTGCCGCAATGGAATAATCGGCAGTTGCCTTGTTGCTAAGGCCTCCGCTTACAACCGAGTACAGACCCGTTGCCTGCGTTCCCGAACCGCCAGCTACCGTGGAATAATCACCCGAGGCTGTGCAAAACCACCCGCCCCCAATCGCGGCTGCGAACCCGCCCGCAGTATTGCCGCTACCACCGGCTATTGCGGACCGCTGGCCGCTTGCAGTGTTTGAATTACCCCCACCAACATAGGACTCAGGGCCGCTCGCTTTGTTCCACACTCCGCCGGAGATGACCGAGGTGGGTCCCGAGGCGTGATTGTCTTTACCTCCTCCAACAGTAGCGTGATCTCCAGAAGCGGTGTCGTTTCTGCCGCCGCCAACAGTGGTCCAGGCTGCGGAGGCCAAATTGTCGGTACCGCCGCCGATGAAGGAGAGGCTAGCGGTGATCTTGTTGTCAGTACCACCGACGATGGAACTGGACGCCCCTTTTACGCTGTCTCGTTGTCCGCCACCCACAAATCCGGAGGCGACTGCGTAATTGTCCCTTCCACCAGCGATGGCGCTGTATAAACCTACTTGCGTGTTCTCGAGCCCACCGCCGACGAAACCGTAGTCACCTCCTGCGGAATTTGCATTGCCCCCCGCAACGGTTGCATTGCTGCCGGTGACGGAGTTATTTGATCCTGCCACAAAGGCGTTCGCGCCGGTATTCGTATGGCCAGTGCCGATGGTTGCTTTGCCCGTGATCTTTGTATCTCCGGACACGTCCAGTTTCGCGGTGGGCGTAGCGGTACCGATGCCGACGGAATCGGTGGAGGTGTTTAACGTCACCTTGGTGCCGCCATCGGTCCAGCCGGTGGAGCCACCTCCGGCCGCCTGCCAGGTGCCAACACCGGTGGCGTCGGTGGTCAGAACGTATCCGTTGGTTGCACCGGTCGTGAGTTTCAGACCGCTCATCTGGACAGTCCCGGAGACATCGAGTTTCTGGGCGGGAGTCGAGGTACCGACACCGACATTGCCGGTGGCGTCATCGAGATAGACGCGCACTGATCCGGCCGGCGCGTGCAAAGCCAGCGGGCTGTTACTGGAAACGTGGTTGGTGAAGACGGTGTCAGTGACTTTCATGCTCCCGGCCACCTCCAGTTTCCTGGTCGGCGTGGCGGTGCCGATTCCGACGGAGTCAGTGGAGGTATCGAGGCGCAGAACGGTGCCGTCGTCGGTCCATCCGCTGGACCCGCCGCCGACTGCTTGCCAGGAGACGGTTCCAGCCCCGTCGGTGACCAAAGCGTCGCCAGGAGAACCATCGGCCGGAGGAAATTCATAGCCGGTGGCTTCGCTGCCAAAGCGGATGTGCGGCATGTGGACCATGAAGGTTGAGTCTTCGGTCAGTTTCGAGTTGATGCCGAAGAGGTACGAGAGATCGGCGGTGGCGAAGACCGAATCGTCCTGACCGCCGAGGATGGCGGAGTAATCTCCGGCCACAAAGTTGCGCCGACCGCCGCCGATAACGCCGCCGATGCCCGAGACTGTATTGCTGTCGCCTCCGGCGATGACGGCGAGGACGGC
>JBGSIV010000071.1:0-2580 GCA_041742355.1 Candidatus Zixiibacteriota bacterium | reverse complement strand
AAGCCGCCGAATTCGCCGCCGCCGCCAGCCACATTGCTATCGGCAAGGAAGGGACCGCCCCGTGCTACTTCGATGAACTGCTCCAGAATCAGGAGGCCTACCGACACAAACACCTCGTTACGCGCCGCCAGATCGATGACGTCCTCGCCCACCTTCGCCGACAGGAAAAGCAAATCGTTTTCACCAATGGCTGCTTCGACATTCTCCACCGCGGCCACGTCACCTTTCTCAACCAGGCCAAAGCCCTCGGCGACATCCTGATGGTTGGCGTCAACACCGATGACAGCATCCGCCGCCTGAAGGGTGAGGACCGCCCCATCAACCGACTCGAGGACCGCATCAACGTTCTCTCCGCCCTGAGCAGCATTGATTATATCATACCGTTCGCCGAGGACATCCCAGACCCCCTGCTGCACATCATCAGACCCGACATCGTCACCAAAGGGGGGAACTACTCCGAGAGCGAACTGCCCGAAGCCGCCCTGGTCCGCCGGCTCGGCGGACGTATAGAGATCCTGCCGTACATCGACAGCCAGTCGACCAGCGGCCTGATCAGCAAGATCCAGCAGAGAGGAGGAATGAAGCCCCTATGACGACTGGAATCGAACCGAGAGATCTCCGGCGGGTGGTGTGCATCCGCCTGGACAATATGGGGGATGTTCTGATGACCACCCCCGCCATCCGCGCCCTGAAAGACACGTTCCCGCGGGTAGACATAACCCTGCTGGCTTCCCGGCTGGGAACTGAAATCGTGCCGTTCATCCCGACGATCGATGATGTCATCACCTACGACGCCCCGTGGGTGCGCACCTACGGCGAAGCACCGGACCCCGGGTCGGTGACCGACCTGGCCGAACGGCTAGCTGAGCGCAAATTCGATGCTGCCGTCATCTTCACCGTCTTCTCACAGAGCCCGCTGCCGGCGGCCATACTTACCTGGCTCGCCCGCATTCCTATCCGGGCTGCCCATTGCCATGAAAACCCCTACCACCTCCTTACCCACTGGCTGCCCGACCCCGAGCCCGCGCGCTTCATCCGCCATGAAGTGGAACGCCAGCTTCAGTTGGTGCAAGCGCTCGGCGCTACTACCCTGGACCGTCGCCTCACGCTCCGCCTCCCGGTTCGCCAGATCGCGGCCGCCCGACGGCTCCTGTCCCGGATTTGCGGACAGTCTGTCGGCGACGATTGGGTTATTCTCCATCCCGGCGGCAGCGAGCAGCGACGTCTCTACGGCACGCAGAACTTTGTCGAGGCCGCCCGCCTCCTTCGCGCCGAGCGCAAAGTCGGCATCATCGTTACGGGGTCCACCGCTGAGGCCGCTCTGACCGAGGAACTCGCCGCCGCGATCGGGCCGGGCGCGGTCTCCCTCGGCGGCAAGACTACGGTCGGTGAACTGGCCGCTCTCATTTCTCTGGCGCCCGTCTTGATCACCAACAACACCTCTGCCGTCCACCTCGCCGCCGCTGTCGGCACCCCCGTGGTAGACATCTACGCCCGCACCAATCCGCAGCATACTCCCTGGATGGTGCCCTCGCGCGTCCTCTACTTCGATGTCCCCTGCCGGGAGTGTGAGCGCGGTGTCTGCGGCAAAACCGACCATCCTCCCATGCAGACGGTCGCCCCGGACGAGGTCGCCCGCGCCACCCTTTCGCTCCTGGATACCCGCAAGGTCCCCGGCCCGCTTCGCCGCACCCGCGTCAGGCCGGTCGGAAGCACCGTCGCTGTCGCCGACCGCCGACGGGAGGGGTGACACTTTGACCCGGACGGATGAATGAACCGGATGAACCGACTGGAGACTGTTCGCAAGATCGCCGTCCTTCGAGCCAACGGCCTCGGGGACTACCTGTTTGCCGTTCCCGCGCTCCATGCCCTCAAGGCGGCTTATCACTCAGCAGAGCTGGTCTACCTCGGCTGCCCGTGGCACGAGGCGTTTCTCGATAACCGGCCGGGGCCGGTCGACCGCGTCGTCGTAGTCCCGGTCTCCCACGGTGTCCGCACCGAGAACGGAAAGGTAGAGAGCCCCGACCAACTCGCCGAGTTCTTCGAGCGGATCCGGACCGAGAAGTTCGACCTCGCCGTGCAGATCCACGGCGGGGGGCGCAACTCCAACCCTTTCCTGCTGAAACTCGGCGCCCGTGTCACCGCCGGTTTGCGCACCCCCGACGCCCCCGAACTGGACATCTCCGTACCCTACGTCTTCTACCAGAACGAGGTGATGCGTTACCTTGAAGTGGCGCGAGCGGTCGGCGGCGTCATTACCAACATCGAGCCAACCGTCCCGGTCACGGCTGATGACCTGGCTGCTATCGACCGCATTATCGAGCCCCCCGGCGGCCCCCTGCTGGTCATGCACCCCGGGGCCACCGATCCTCGCCGCCGCTGGCCGACCGACAAATTCGCGGTTGTCGGTGACCACTTCGCCGATCAGGGCGCCATGGTCGTGGTCACCGGCACCGGTGACGAGAAACCGGTCGTCGCTGCAGTTGCCGCCGCCATGCGGCACAAACCGGTCGACCTGTGTGATCGCCTCTCCTGGCCGGCGCTAGTCGGCCTAATGGCGCGGGCCGATGTTGTCATCTC
>JBGSIV010000070.1:0-9910 GCA_041742355.1 Candidatus Zixiibacteriota bacterium | reverse complement strand
GCTCGCGGGGGCTGGCCGAAAAGGCCAGCCCCGGCCTTCTTCTAGGAGCTCCGGACTGACCCGCCTGTCCCAGACAGAACACATACTCCCATCAGCTGCTCGATGAGCTTCCTGATGGAACCCGGCCCCAACTACCGGTTTGAATCCCGGAACAAATTTCGGTTGCGTCGTTATACAGAATTGGCTATACATGTCTTCGCTTGACACGGCCCGGCGTCGCAGCCGGACTCAGTGGCATGCCCCCGTGGTGTAAAGGATAACGCGTCGGCCTCCGGAGCCGGAAATCCAGGTTCAATTCCTGGCGGGGGTATTTTTTCTACCCAGCCGAGAACCTTCTTCTCAATTAACACCTTATGTTATAGCAGATATGCCCACCCGCTTCTTCATATTCGTCGCCATCGTCCAGGCAATTCTCTGGCTCGGACACGGCCTGCTATACGCCACCGCCATTACCTTTTTCCCCCTCGACCACACCACCGCTGCCCTAATTCTCGCCTTCCTCTCGATCACCTTCGTCACCGCCACCCTCTTAGCCTGGCGTTACCATTCACTCCTGACCCGAATCTACTACTTCTTTGCCGCCGTCTGGCTGGGTGTCGCGCACGTCGTCCTCATGGCCTCGCTCCTCGCCTGGGTCGCCCTCGGCTTTGTCCACCTCGTCCCGATCGCAGCCGGAACTGCCGACCAGTTCTCGATCGCCGATGCCACCCTCGCGGTCGGCACCGTTGTGTTCACCGCCGCCATGGTGGTCTCCGCCTACGGCCTGACGCTTGGCCGACGCGTGCGCACCACCCACTACGCTATCCGCCTGCCGAACCTCCCCTCCGTCTGGCGCGGACGGACCGCGGTCTGGATTTCCGACCTCCACCTCGGCCACATCTACCGCCCCGGGTTTTCCCGGCGCATAACCCGACGCGTCAACCGCCTCAAGCCGGATATCATCTTCATTGGTGGGGATCTTTTCGACGGCGCCGACGGCGACCTCGACAACCTGCTCAAACCGCTCACCGAACTCTCTGCGCCGCTCGGAGTCTACTTCATCACCGGCAACCATGAGGAGTTCACCAACCGCGAGCACTTCCTCAAACCCATTCGCGAGACCGGCAATATCCGCATCCTGCTCAACGAAGCAGTCGATATCGATGGCCTGCGGGTGATCGGCGTCGACTACCGCGACACCACCAATCCCCAGCGCTACGCCCAGATCCTCGCGCAACTTGCCTCGATAGATAGTCAGCCAAGCGTCCTGCTCAAGCATGATCCGGCCAATCCGCGCATAGCCGCCGAACTGGGTGTCTCTCTTCAGATCTCGGGCCACACGCACCGCGGCCAGCTTTTCCCCTTCAATCTGATGACCCGCCGGATCTACGGCGGCCACGACTACGGCCTGACCCGTCTTGATGGAACCCAGATTATCACGTCCTCAGGCACCGGCTCCTGGGGCCCGCCCATGCGATTGGGAACCAGATCGGAGATCGTACAGATTGCTTTCGAATAGGCCCTGATTCGGGTAATGAAAAACCCCGGCCGAAACCAGGGTTTCTCAAACACAAACAGAAAGGGACTAATCGATCTATGCAGATCACGGGCACGAGAAGCAGGGCGCCGGGCCGCCTTTGAACAGGAAATTCACGATATAGGTCAGGTCGGCCACCCCGATCCCCGCCTTGCAGTCGACATTTCCCGCTTCCATCGCCACCGGGTGCGGCCCGCTCCGGAAGAGATAGGATACCAGCCAGTTCAGGTCGGAGACGACGATGCCTCCGGAATGGTCCATATCGCCGCACGTGTACGAATCGAAGTGGTAGAGGAAGAAGCCGGTAGTGTCGGCATACGGTCCGTCGTGAACCACTTCATAGACGTAGTACAGCCCGGTGTCGGCCGCCGACCCGGTGTAGGTGAATTGGCCCGTGGCCTGATTGGTTTCGCATGGCGGCATCACGTCCTGCGCAGTGACATACCAGGAGAAGGTGTGGTTGTTCACCGGATCCGGATCGCTCACCTGCATTGAGACCGATAGCTCTTCTCCCGTCGACACGACAAACTTGCTCGTCTGGTTGCGGACAAATTCCGGTGGGCTGCAGCCGAGGACAGTGACCGTGAATTCTTGGTAGTGCGTCCAACGGACATAGGATCGGTCGCCACAGACATCATCCCCGACCCGCACCACACAGCCAAACTGCTGACCAGCATCGGCGGCACCGGGCTGCCACTGAAAAAGCCCTGTCTGCGGGTCAATAGTGGCTCCCTCGGGAGCATTCACCACCTCGAACGTCGCCATACCACAGTCGAAGCCATCGGCATCGAAATCATACCGGGCAGCGGCACACGGGCTGGCCTGCAAAGCTTCAACCGGTCCGTTGAGAAAGGCCGGACCGCAGTTCGGGAATGACTCGCGAACGCTCAGCACCGATCCGCTTCCCGCTGGCGGTAATCCGGCAAAGGCCGACCAGGACCAATCGCCGTACGTCGGAGATGATGCCGAGTCGAGGACGATTAGGTACGATCCATGGCTCGGGCTGTATGGCGTTCTGAAATTGATCCCGAAGTAGGCTATCGCGCCCGTCGTTACAGGCGGAAGCCCACCGGGAAATAGGGGATTACTCGCGGCATGAATTCCGACTACTGCTGTATCGCCGACCCAGTCGACCGTAGTCTGAATTGTCCCATATTGGAAGTACCCGGCAATCCCGTTGAGCAGAATCACCGAGATGTCCGACACCCGCCCCGGCGCGTTCGTATGAATCGCATAGGCGATCACGAACTCCGACTGTACGATCAATGGATTGCGGATGCCGATCTGCTGCTGGTACGTAGAACCCGGGAGAAGATCCCCGCAAACCAGTGTTCCCTCCACCTCCCCAGCGCTCACAAACGGCTGCGCATAAGCCGACACCGCCATTGCACTCGCGACCGCCAGCAAGGTAAACGCCCGAATCATGACGAACCTCCCCGTCTGATGTCGTGATTTTCTACCCCCAAACTACCAAACGTGGACTTACGTGTCAAGCAATAACTGGTGCTACCACACCCACGTTGCCACCACCACCAGGCAAATCAAGGCCGCCGAAACGAACGCCAGCGGCTTCCCCTTCCCCGCATAGAGCACAAACGCCGAGTAGACCAGCGCGACACCCAACTGCGCGGTCCAGCGGTGAAGATGCTGCACCCGGAACTCATCACACAGAAGAATCAGCCCCGCCATCAATAGGGTCAGGTACAGGATCCACCACTGCTGCTGACTTGCCGACGACGCTGCTTTATCGGTTCCCATCCTCGTAGCTCCTCAGGAAGTCCTCTATCCCGTCCTTTATCGCCTCGGCGGCCTTGCGCCGGAATTCGTCCGTCTTGAGTGCCGCCTCCTGGTCGGGCAGCAGCATAAACGTACACTCCACCAGCACCGCCGGATACTGCGTCGGCCGCAACACCGCGAGGTTGCCGCTGTAAAGACCATGGTCCTTCAGGTGCATCCGCTCAACCATCCGCGCGTGAATCGCCCGCGCCAGCCCGATCGACTGCGGGTGGTAGTAGTAGCTCGAGGTGCCGTTGTTCACGAACGGATTGACGCCATCGGGAAGGGCGTTGTTATGCACCGAAACAAACAAATCCGCGTTCGCCTGCTTCGCGATCACCGGACGGTCATACAGAGCGACATGGGTCGTATCGCTCCGCGTCATCACCACCGTCGCCCCCGCGTCCTGAAGCTGCTTACGCAATTCCAGCGCGATCCCCAGGTTCGCCTCCGCCTCGGTATACCGGGTCGGACCAATTGATCCCGGATCGCGCGAATGCCCCGGATCGACCACGATGATCTTCCCCTTCAAGTCCTTAATATCGCTTGGGGCTCGATTGATTTGGAGATAGAGCGTGCTGCCGACATAGTAGGTGTCATACCCCCACAGGTCTCTGATCAGCGTAACCTTGAATTCGTACAGCCCCTCCTCCGGTTGGCCCCACGACGCAATGTCGATCAGGCTGTCCTTCGCATCGTAGCGAATCCAGTCGGTATCGGTCGTCACCCCAAAGAGCTGCAGTCGAAGAGTACGACGGTCATCGGCGATCACCCGGAACGGATGTTTCCCGGTCAGCGGGAATTCGATCCGAACGGCCTCGCTATCGCTGGTGGTCCGGATGGAACGCAGGTACGACACCGGCGGCATGATTCCCTTTGGCAGCACGACGACCGAGGTATCATGCACCCACCCGAACTGCGACCGCGACAACTGCATTTTGTACCAGTCCCCCGACCGCCCCACCGCCATCGCTTCCACTCCCCTGGGCT
Source organism: Candidatus Zixiibacteriota bacterium (assembly GCA_041742355.1). GTDB lineage: Bacteria > Zixibacteria > MSB-5A5 > GN15 > FEB-12 > JAGNLV01. The sequence continues at coordinate 5,628 of JBGSIV010000070.1, read as the reverse complement.
GGGCGATTGTGAGGTAGCCGCGCACCGGGGCATGGCGGACAATCAAGACCGAATCATCAAACCGCACCGCCACCGGAAACGCGGGATCATTGAGCGACACCTTCCAGGTGCTCGAATCGGTGAGCACCGCAGTGGAGTCCATCTTCAGGCAGCCGGAGAGAATCGAATCAAGTTCTCTGCCCCGCGGCGTTACCAACATCCGGGCGCGCACGTCGGAGAGATCAGGCGGCGCGAGGAAATATCGAAGCCGGACGCTGTCTCCCCGAACCCCCGGCGGTATATCGTAGAAACCGGAATAAATGCCTTTGATCAGCAGCGTGTCCGGAACTCCTCCCAGCCCGAACACCGCCTCCCCCCAGTACGCCTGCGTCCTCGGATCCGTCTCCGCCATGGGAACTGAATCGACGACGCCCGGAATGCCAAACCATGCCCGGCACCCTGGGGTCGCCTGAAACCACGCCTCAACCCGGTCGCCGCTCCGCATGAACTGGACGCCCGTGGGCGGACGGTACTCAGGGCCAAGCCGCAGGGTGTCGGCTCCGTAGCTTCTCAACGGCATCGGCACCGAGACCGTCACCGAACAGGCCGCCGCCACCCCACCGTTCTTTTCGTATGGATTCTTCTGACGGTGCTGGAAATCGGCATGGCCGGCCCCGAACGGCCTAACCTCCAGCCGGAAAACAAACGCCCCCGGCGCTATCGGCACAAAAGCGAGAAACCCGCCGCTGTCGTGGACCGGCACCGGCAGACCATTAATCGTGAGCTCCCACTGCTCCCGGTGGGTGCAGGGGCTGATCGACCCGAGGATGAACGTCGAATCCACCGCGCCGACCATCTGGCCGTCCTTCGGATAGACAACGGTGATCTTGGGGGATTGCGAATTGGACGAGGAGGCAGACGGCGCCGTCGCGGCGCCGCCCGTTCCCAGGAACATCAGCAGCAGGACACGGACGAAACTACTCGGCCATGTACCTGTGCAAAACATCGCGGCGCAGTTTCGGACCGCCGATAATCTCGTGGTCGACATTGATGCTTTCCCGGTCATAGCTGATACCCACGGCGATGTCATTCTCCAGCAGCAGCGGGCCGTCGAGATCGAAGTAGTCCGCCAGCGCCGACATGTACACCGACTGCGCAATGCCGACCGACGATTCGACCATGCAGCCAAGCATGACCTTCTTGCGGTCGTTTTGCGCCTGCCGGGCCAGCGCTATCCCGTGCAGGACCCCGCCGCACTTCTCCATCTTGATATTGATCCCGTCGATGAAGTCGCGGTACTGGTAGTAATCGTCGAGGGTATTCAGCCCTTCATCCATGATGAGTTCAATGTTCGGATCTTTGCCTTTGAGATGCGGCCACTCCTGGGCGAACTGCGGGTCGGTCGGCTGCTCGATTATCCGCACACCCTTCCGGCCGAGGTGGTAAATCATCTCCTCCGCCTTGGCGCATGACCAGGCCCCGTTGGCGTCGACCCGGATTTCCTTGCCGAGGCCCGGATCGATCGCATCGAGGATCATGATATCCGCCTCGTTGCCCATTTTGACCTTGATAATGCCGTACTCGGAATTCCGGATCGCCCGGATCATCTCCTCGGTCGAGTCGATCCCCACCGTAATCGAGCTTCTGATGCCGATGGGGGTGCCGAGGTTGAGTACCTCCCAGGGATACCGGTGGGTTTCCCCCGAGAGGTAGTTGATGGTCGCCCCCATCAGCGCCGACCGATTGGCCGGATGGATATTGAACCGGTCAATATCCTGCACCGTGGAAGCCGTGATTCTCGTCTGCTGGTTGAGCAGATCGATACCCTTGTGCAGATCGGCGGCCATCTCCTCAATCGAGGGGCCGTAGTACACTGAAGTGGATGATTCCCCGCTGTACCGATTGTTAAGGATAGTGAGCAAATTGGTCTTGACGGTTGTCTCTCCGCGCGATACGGCGAACTTCCGTTTCAGGGGAAGCTGAATTCGCACAGCGTCAAGGTGGATCATAGGATTCGCCTCGCTTCCTTAAAACTGTTATCCAGATCGCCTCGATAGGCCGGATTGTCCGGCGCCAGCGACTCGACCCTTACCCCGCCTCCGCCTCTCGACGAGTGGATGATGCGGTTGCTCCCAAGCGCGATAGCAACATGCCCCGGGAAAAAGAGGAGGTCTCCAGTCCTTATACACGCCCGGTCGACCCCCTGACCTGATTCAATCTGATCTCCGGTGTCCCGCGCAACATCCACACCCAGAGCGCGGCACACTGTCTGCACGAGACCCGAACAATCCAGGCCCGGACTGCTCACTCCGCCCCAGAGGTAGGGCACACCGAGGAATTTCTTCGCCTCGCGAACCACATCCGTCCCCCGCACCGCCTCGGTCGGTTCGACCGGACGAACAGCGGACGCTTTGACCCGCACTAGCCCCCCGTTCGGAGTAAAGAGGTGGGCTGTCGCGCCGGATACTCTCTCCAGCGCCAGCCGCGTACCGTAGAACAGGACGTGCGGCACTATACTCTTGGTGTCGGCGTCAAACAGACGCGTCTGAAGCGCAATCATGGTAACCTGCGGAGAACGGCTGAACTCGGCCGACCGGCGATTGGAGAGAGGCAAAAGGAAGCGTAAATCGGCCCAGCCCCGGTACCCGTCCCACCGCCGAACCTCGGCGAACCCGTTGCGCTCGTCGGACCAGGTCACGAGGTCCGCGTACAGCAACTGGTTAACTCGTTCGGCGTGATGATCGGGTTGGGACCGCATGTCCAGCACGTTGGTGACCACGAACGCAGTCTTCATACATCTATTTTAGGGCCGTCCAGAGCCACAATCAATAAAAAAGCCGGGCCCCGGGGCCCGGCTTTCCGATTTTACGATTCGACCCACACCCGGATCAGACCATCTCGACTCGCGCCTTGAGGATCTTGCGGATCCGCCTGAGCGCCTCCTGAATGTTCTCGACCGAATTGGCGTACGAGAACCGGATATACCCCTCCCCGTACTGTCCGAACGCGGTCCCCGAAAGGCAGGCCACCCCGGCCTCCTCGAGCATGATATCCGCGAACTGCTGCGAGGTCAGCCCCGTCCCGGTGATATACGGGAAGACATAAAACGCCCCCTCCGGATTAAGGCAGCTGATCCCGTCGATATCGTTCAATCCGTCGACAATCACCTTGCGGCGGCGCTTGAACTCCGCCACCATCTTGTCGACATCATCCTGCGGCCCGGTCAACGCTTCGATCATCGCGTGCTGGGCAAACGTGCAGGTCGATGAAAAGTTGTTGATCGCCAGCGTGAAGAAATACTGCGCCAGCTCCTTGGGCATCGCCGCAAACCCCAGCCGCCAGCCGGTCATCGCGTACGTCTTGGACATACCGTCGATGATAATCGACCGCTCCATCGCGCCCGGAATCATCGCGATCGACTTGAACTCGCCGTCGTACACCAGCCGCGAGTAAATCTCGTCGGACAGCACCCACAGGTCGTGTTTCTTGGCCAACGCATACACCGCCTCCAGATCCTCCCACGTCAACACCCCGCCGGTCGGATTCCCCGGCGAATTGAGGATGATCATCTTCGTCTTCGGCGTAATAAGCGACTTGAGCACATCGATCGAGAACCGGAAGTCGTTCTCCTCCACGAGCGGGACCGGCACCGGCTTCGCCCCGACAAACTTGCAGATCGACCGGTACGTCGGGTAACCGGGGTTCGGCACGATAACTTCATCTCCGTCGTTGATCAAGGCGATCAGCGCGCAGAAGAGAAACGGCTTAGCGCCGGGCATAATTATCGTGTTCTCCGGCCCAACCTTGATATTGCGCGTCCGCGAGAGGTACTCGGCGCAAACCTCCCGGGCCTCCGGCACGCCGCCCGACGGCGCATAGTGGGTCTGACCGGCCAGCATCGCCTTGATCCCGGCGTCGGTAATGTTCTGGGGGGTGTCGAAATCCGGCTCGCCGATCTGCAGATGGATGATGGACTTCCCCTGCCGTTCGAGCGCTTTGGCTTTCGCCAGCACGACAAACGCGCCCTCAGACTCCAGTTGTTTGACTCGATCCGTGTACTGCATGACGCAACTCCTATACGCTAACGCTTCACAAGCTCCGTAGCTCTCGCGGCAATATGCTCGGCCGCCACGCCGAACCGTTTAATCAACTGCCACGGTTTCCCGGATTCGCCGAACCGGTCCTTGATCCCGATCATGGCGAACGGAACCACTCGGCCGATTTCCAATCCGGCTCCCAAGATAATACCTGCCACCCGATTTCCCAACCCCCCAATCTGGTGTTCTTCCGCCGTGAGCACACCACCGGTCTCCCGCGCCGCCCGAACCACTGCCGTCTCATCCATCGGCTTCACCGTATGTAGGTTGACCACCCGCACCTCTAAGCGCTTCTCCGCCTTGAGGATCCATGCGGCCCGCAACGCCTCGGCCACCTCCGGCCCGCAGGCGATAATCGTCACATCCTCCCTCTCGTCTTTGTACTCCGACGACCGACAAATCTCGAAAGCATCGACAAAACGATCCGTTTCTCCCCGGAATCGGTAGATATTCGCTTCCCCAAACCGCATCGGCGTGTCCGGACGCGTGACCACCGGGGTCGCCTCGCGGGCAAACCGGAGATACTTCGGCCCAACCACATCGAACAGCAGCGCCCGGGTCATTTTCTCCGTCTCGATCGCATCGCAAGGCACCGCCATGTGCATATTCGGCAACCCCGCAATCTGGAAGATCGACTCCAGCTCCTGGTGGGTTGCGCCATCCGGCCCGACCGAGATTCCGCCGTGCGCCCCTACCACCAGCACATTGTAATTGCCGTAGCAGACACTCACCCTGAGCTGGTCCAGGTTCCGGGCGCAGGCGAACACACCGTACGTGCCGAAAACGGGGATCCTTCCCTCTTTCGCTAATCCGGCCGCTATTGTCGTGGCATTCTGCTCAGCCACCCCCACAGAGATAAAACGCCCACCCCGCTCCGGGTGTTTCTCGTGGAAATCCGATATCGTAATCGAGTCCGAGATATCCGCCCCGAGACACACAATGCGCTCATCATCGCCATATTTTTCCAGCGCCCGCCCGAAGCCCTTGCGCGTCGGATCCATCTCGACCCTCATGGTTGTTCCGGCATTCCACCAGTAATCCCGGCTGAACTGCGGCAAGGCATCGTTGAGTCTCGCGTCGACCTGGATCTGGTGACGGACCCCATAATCCAGCAGATCCTGCACATCAAAACTCTCCTGCAGCCGCAACTCCTGCAGCAGAGCCTCAAGCTCCCGCAGGTTCGGCGGCCTGCCGTGCCACCCCACCACATTCTCCATGAACGACACCCCCTTCCCCTTGATCGTCCGGCACAGCAGCACCACGGGCTTCCCCGAGTCGTTCCGGTTGCGTGCCCAATCAAGGCTGGTGACGAGCGCTTCCATGTCATGGCCGTCAAGCTCGACCACGTGCCAACCGAACGCCGCGTACTTCTCCCCCAGTGGCTCGATATTCATGACATCCGCCACCCGGCCATCGATCTGAAGAAAGTTCTGATCAATAATGAGCACGAGATTATCCAGCCGGTGGTGCGCCGCCGCCATCGCCGCCTCCCACATGGATCCCTCCTGCTGCTCGCCGTCGGAGGAGATCACGAACACGCGGTAATCTCTGC
>JBGSIV010000069.1:0-7080 GCA_041742355.1 Candidatus Zixiibacteriota bacterium | reverse complement strand
CCAGGCGCCGGCCGAGGCGCTGCCGCCGGTCGTCCAGCCGGTATTGGTTTCGAAGTCATCTGCAAACCCGGGTGTCGACGAGGTCGCAGCCGTGGCCCACCAGGGGGCCGCTGGATCCGGGAAGTAGTATGTTCCGGTGGTCGCTTCGGCGGCACTGATATAAAACTGCACGGCGCCGTTGCATGCCGGACCCGGCAGGGGCGCGTCGTACAGCCCGCCACCGACTTCAATCATGGGCGTGGTGTGCCAGAAACTCCCGTCGAACGAGTGGTGCAGGGTCGGACTGCCCGGCGCAACCGTGCCACCCGGTCCAGGCTGGATGCTCACCCTGAAGAGTGTCGTTTCGACCGGCAGTACAAGGGTCGGTACGTCGTCGACCGTGGCGAATGTCACACCGGGCGTCGGCAGATACGCCGCATCGGCGTCGTACGCCGTGGCCAGCGATGCCTGCACGATGCGTTTCATGTAATCGAAACTCATATAGGTTGTGCTGTCGCGTGCGGTGTGGTAGACATTCGAGAAATTGTACTCGATCAGGAACACGACATCGTACCCCTCCTGCTGGAAGGGATAGTGATCCGACTGGGCCGACAGCCCGGAATACGCCCCGATCAGGTCGGTCGAGAGCGAATCGGCGATCGTTCTGTACCGGTGTGCCCAGACCGTGTCGGCGCCGAAGTACATCTTCACCTGGTTGGTGTTGCCCATGTACCCGACCATATCCATGTTCAGCACCATAACGATGCTGTCGCCCCGCGCGGCCGCTTCCCCGGCGTAGTGGTACGAGCCGAGGAGGCCCTGCTCTTCGCCGTCGAACAGCGCGAATACGAAGGTCAGCTCGGTGGGAATGTCCTTCAGGATGCGGGCAATCTCCAGCACACCGACTGTCCCCGAGCCGTTGTCATCGGCGCCGGGCGATACCGCCACTGCGTCGCGGTGGCCCGTCACGAGAATCTGGTGGTCCGGGTAGGTCGTCCCCGGCTTGACTGCGATCACATTCTGCGCGTTTTTCGGAACGCCCGACACAGTCGCCACGAAGCTGTCGAGGTAGACCGAGTCGTAGCCGTAGGACGTGAGCCGGTCAAAGATCCAGTCGCGGGAAGTCGCGCTTCCGGTTGAGCCGGTAAGGCGGTTGGGAAACGCCTGGAGCTGGTCGGTGTACGCCTCGAGCGTGTCCCGATTGACCAGGGCGATGAGGGCTTCGAGATCCATCGCCGCCTTGTCCCGCGAGACGGGTTGAAGACGGGTCGGTTTCCGGTGGAAGATCCGCACGCCGCGTTCCGGCAGCGCCGCCAGTCCGGCATCGGCAGAGAGCCGCTGCGCTTCGCGGACGTCGATACGGTAGAGCCGGACTTCGTCCTCGCGGAATATCAGCTCGCCGCCGTCAGGCGCGGAGCCATCGTGGCGGATCCCCAGCGCCGGGTGCGCCCGGTCGACATCCCGCGCCACCAATTCGAACGTCAGCCCGCTCTCGGCCAGACGCGGGGCGCCGGTGTCTTCCAGCAGCACGAGGTAACCATCGGCAATCCGCAGCACCGCGTCGGCTCCGGTGCCGATCAAGGCCTGCGCCTGCTGCGCGTTATCTATCCGAACCCTATAGAGATCCGCCGCACCGGCGGCGGAACAAAGACCAAAAAAGGTCATGATTGTGGCGATGACGGCCCTTTTACCCATGTTGTACTCCTATGTCGGCCTCTCTCTTGTTGTCCAAACCGGGATCGTCAGCTACAGGCAGGTCAGTTGGCCACCCTTGAACAGGAAGTTCACCAGCCGGGTCAAGTCCCCGACCGTGATTCCGCCCGTGCCGTCGGTGTTAGCCGCGGCCGGGACGGGCGGCGGGGCACCATCCTTGAACATGAAGTTCACCAGGAACGTCAGATCCGACACTGTCACCGACCCGCTCGCATCGACATCACCGCAGATGTACGCCGGTTCGATGTGGAGGGTCAGGGTCACCTGGTGTGCCGACCCGACCTGGTCAACTGCCCGCACCTGCACGGCAATGGTTCCGCTGTCGGTTGGCGTGCCGGACAGGAGACCCGTGGACGACAGGTTCAGGCCGAGGGAGGCGAGTACATTTGAGGGTTCGGTCCACACCAGCGCTCCGGTGCCGCCGGCGGCGGTCAACTGCAGGGCATATGCCTCTCCTGCGCGGCCATCGGGCAGGGTAGCCGTGGTCACCGCGACAGCCGGGTTGACCGTAAAGGCAAAGGCGCGTTCCCCGGTCGCGCCGAGGGCATCCGTCACTATCGCGGTAAAACTGATCGAACCGGCCGCGACAGGCGTGCCGCTGACCAGGCCGCTCGTACTCAACGAGAGGCCCGTGCCGGCAAGTTGGTTGAATTTATCGGCGAACGTGCGAGCACCCGTCCCGCCAGTGGCGGCCAGCGGCTGGGAGTAGGCTACACCAGCCGTCCAGGCGGGCAGGGTTGTGTTGGTCACAGCCACCGCCGCATTCACCGTGAACGAAAGGACCTGCTCGTCGGTCGCCAAGTTCTCGTCGGTCACCAGCGCGATGAACGCAACCGGGCCGGCGGTCGGCGTACCCGAAAGCAAACCTGTGCTCGCGAGCGTCAATCCCGTTCCTGCCAGACTGTTGTTCTTGTCGCTCCAGGTAAGCACACCGGTGCCGCCCGAAGCGGCCAATTGCTGGCTGTAGGCCAGACCGGCCGTCCAGTCGGGGAGCGTCGCCGTCTCGATCGCCGGCACATTGGCGCCGCTGCAGGCGTACTGGATTACCTCGAAGGCGTCCACCGCGGCTTCCACCACGGAACCACTGCCGCCATCCTGCGCGACAAACCGTACCTTCACCTGGGAGGTGGGCGTGACGAAATCGCCGACCCAGAAGGAATGGGCGAACCAACCGCCGGAGGCCTGCGTCATCGGTCCAACCGTTTCGGCTACGACCCAGTTCGTCCCGTTATTGTTGGAAATGGAGACGACGAAGACGTCTTCGAACGGCGCGTCTCCGAAGTTGTTGGAGAACCACCGGGCGTAGCTGACCAGAGCGTTGCCGGTGGAAAGGTCGATCGTCGGCGATATGAGCGTCGTTGCTCCGCCGTCGACATCGGAGTTCCCGTAGACATTGTCAGTGAGGTAACACTGTCCGGAGCCATCGTAATCCGTGGGCGGATCGCCCCGCTCTCCGGCGCCTGCCGGAACGCCGCGGGACCACTGCCCGTCGGTCGCTGTGCTGGTCACCGTCCAACCCTTGTTCGTCTCGAAGTTGTCCGCGAACACGACCGTCTGGCCGCTGGATGACATCGCAACCTGCGGATCGGCCGATGACGGATCCTCGAACAGCGTGTTGTCGGAGAGGCGCGCGCTCAGATAGAAGGCCACCGTGCTGTTGCAGGCCACAATCGGAAGGGCCGTGGTGAAAGTGTCGCCGGCCACCGCTACCAGGTTCTCGTTGATCCATGCGCCGCCGTCGATTGCGTATTGCAACTCGGCACTGCCTGCCAGAAGCGCTCCTCCGTACAGGCCGCTGATCACGACGCGGAAGGGAGTCGTCGCATTCGGGCTTACGGTGGGCGGAAGGCCATCGGGATATGAGAAGGCCAGTCCCGGCACCGGGACTGTCACATTCACCGCCGTCCAAGCCTGCGCGACCCGCTGCGCCCAGACACCGCTCGGATCGAGGTCATCCGCGGCATCCATCGTTCCGATGGCCGCCGAGGCATAATCGCTCGTGCTTGTCCAGTAGTTCATGTTGGCGCGGTACGCGATCTGCATCGCATTCTGCACCCCGATTCCGCTCACATTCACGCTGTTGTGCGTACCGCCGTCGGAAAGCAGGTAGAACCACTTGTTCCCGACGCCGCTGTTGGTGTGCACGCCGCAGTAGTCATTGCTGTAGGCCGGCGTACACCCGACCTGATTGATCCAGTACGGGTCGGTCCCGTACGTATCGGGGTCCCCCATCTCGTGGGGATTAGCCATGTTGCGGAAGCCGATGCCGGTCGTGCGCCCGTTCTCCCCCATGTACCAATCGGGCACATCCATCGTGTCGTAGTAAAACTCGTAGGCCGCGCCGATCATGTCGGAGAAGGATTCGTTCAATGCGCCCGACTCCTTCTGGTAGACCAGGTTCGAGCCGTACTCGGTCACCGCGTGGCCCCACTCATGCGCGATCACGTCGGGACATCCAGCCAGCGACCGCCATCCGGTCGACCAGCTCCAGATAACTATGCGCGAGCCGTCCCAGTACGCGTTGTTATCCCCTTCGGCGCTGTAGTTCACCACCGTGAGCATGGTCGCCCCGGCATCATTGTAGCCGTTCCGGCCAAACTCGGCCAGCAGGTAATCGTACATGAGCGCCGTGTAGACATGACCGTCGACCGCCGGCCGCTGCGTGGTGGCATCCGACCAGTAGTTGTCGGCGTCCGTGCATATTGTTCCCGGAAGCGTGGTCGAGGCAAGGTTGGTCTGAATGTAGCTGGTCGACGGCATCAAGCCGTCGTGGCCGTGCGGGTTGTTCGTCGCCCGCCGCGTATAGTCGCGCAGCTGGTACGTGCTGCCGGTGTAATCCGCGTCGATATGGTTGCGCTCCGCGCCCATCACGCCGATTCCGGTCCCCACGGCATCGACATCCATGATCCGATTTGCTTTGTAGATCACCGCCCCTGTCGCGGCATCGATGAAGTACTCCCAGCGTCCCATCGGAGTATCGGAGTAGATGAAGAACCGCCAGGCGAGGTAATTGGTCTCCTCCCAGGGGAAGACAACCAGCTCGGGAGCGTTGGGAGTGCCGGTTCCGAAGAAGGTTAGGAGATCGGCCTGCGCCAGCGCCACGGCATCGTCGGCCGCCAGCTGCGGGGTTACCTCGAGTTCGATTGCCGGAAGGTACTTTCCATTAACCGTCTTCAGGACATCGTCGGCCGAGAAGTGCACTGTGAGATCGCCGCCGATCACCCGCAGCCCCTTGTAGCGTTGCTGCAGGCGAACATGCCGCATGCCCAGCTGATCGGTATCGACCCGAAGGGCTTCGAGTTCGGTGCGGGGATCGGCCATCCGATAGGAGGCTTTATGCCGGTTGAAGTACTCGTAGGCAGCGGCGATTTCGGTGCCACGGGCCACCCTCTCGGCAAACTTCCCGGTCACGTACTGCGGAACCCCCTGGGGCGTCTCCAAGTAGCGGATGACTGCAGGGTTGTCGCGCAGACGCCGGGAGCCGATGAAACCGTCCTGATCTGAGGTAGCGATGGGAGCAACGGTAAGCAGAGTACCGAGGGTGACCAACAACGATGCGTACTTCATTCGTCCTCCGGGTGCGCGGATATGGAAGAGGCAGGTAATGCGCGGTTAGGGTCGACTATGTAGGAGATACGACGGACACCATATCTCGTATTATTAGCTCTATTATACTACAAATTGAGGAATCGTCAATCGGAGAATCAGGCGGATGCAAGTCTTTGATTAGAAGAGGCTTATAGTCTGGTTATACCCGGCCCGGGCGGCGCAGGCGTTCCCAGGCGACCACCAACAGGTAGGATAGGCCCGCGACCACTATAATAGTGGCACCGGCAGGCAGATCGGGGGCGTAACTTACTGCAAGACCGAGAGTTGTGAAGAGCATTGAGAACCCCACGGAAAGCAGCATCAACCGTACGAGGGAGCGCGAGAAGTACCCAGCGACCGCTACCGGAAGGGTCAGCAGAGCGATCACCAGGACAATGCCGACCACCGTGACAAGAATCACGACAGTAGCGGCGGTCAGACACAGCAGGAGGAGGTAGTACAGATCGACATTGAGTCCCCGGACCCGGGCAAACTCTTCATCGAAACAGACCGCCTGCAACTGGTTGAAAAAGAGCAGCACAAACGCCACCACAACCAGATCCAGGCCGGCGATCAGGTACAGGTCAGTTGCCCCAACCATCAGGATATTCCCGAAGAGGTAGCTCATGAGATCCTCGTTGTACCCCGGGGTCGCCGCGATGAAAAGGATTCCCACGGCCATGCCGATCGCCCAAATCGCCCCGATCACCGTATCTTCCCGCTCCCGTGCCCGTAGGCTCACCACCCCGATCGTCAACGCCGACGCCAGCGCCGCGACCATTGCCCCTTCAAGCGGCGTCACCGGCCAGCCGTGCACCACCGAAAGCCACCGGGCCACGCCCATGCCGCCGAGGATGCTGTGCGCGATTCCCCCGGCGATGTAGGTAATACGCCGTGCCACAACGAACGAACCGACCATCCCGCACGCCACGCTGGCGAGGATCCCGGTCAGCAACGCATTGATCATGAACTGATAGCTGAAGGCGGCATGAAAGAACTCAGTCATTCGGCAGCTCCTCTCCCGGGTTGCCATGCACATCGTGACGCACCACGCGCATGGATGTGCCATACAGTTCGGAGATGAACTCGCTGTCCATGACGCTGGTTGGATGGACGTGGACATGCCGTTTGACGCACACCACCCGCTTCACAAAGGCCGAGACGAACGCCGGATCGTGCGATACCATCACGATTGTCAGGTGCTCGTTGAGCCGCTGCAGCAGCTGGTTCAGATCGTGCTCCACGCGGATGTCGAGGTTCGCCATCGGTTCATCCAGAAGAAGCAACTCCGGCTCGGCCGCGAGTGCCCGGGCGATCAGCAGTCGCCGCTGCTGCCCGCCGGAAAGTTCAGAGAGGCCGCGGTCGCGCTTGTCCAGGAGGTCCACCTGCTCCAAGGCCTGCAAGGCCGCCCGCCGGTCGGCCCGGCTGTAGCGGCCGTATGTCCGGTCGGGTCCGAGCCGCCCCATCAGCGCCACCTCCATGACCGTCACCGGGAACTTGGGATCGAGCCGCGCGTGCTGCGGCATGTAGCCGATCCGATGGCGCGAGTCGCCCGGTGAGGTCCCGAACACCCGCACCGTCCCCTGCTTTGGCTGCAACAGCCCGAGCACCAGTTTCACCAGCGTCGTCTTACCGCCGCCGTTCGGCCCGACGATCCATACGTAGTCCCGCGGCGCAATCGAAAACGTCGCGTTCTCGATCGTCGGCTCGGCATCGTAGCCAAAGGTCACGTTGTCCAGCGCTATGACCGGATCGGCCATGCTCATTCTTCTCCCGCCGCCAGGCCGGAGGCTATCAACC
>JBGSIV010000068.1:0-3829 GCA_041742355.1 Candidatus Zixiibacteriota bacterium | reverse complement strand
GCTCCCGCTATCGACCGACTACACCGCACCTGCCCCGAACAAGAAGACCGGCGCATGGCGCCGGTCTTCTGCGATCTATAATCGTAAGCGCTTAGAACCGCTCAATCGAAATCTGGATCTTGGGGAATCCCTGCACCGGATCAGCCGTCCCCGACAGGTTCCGCATAGGGAACACGAGTGCGGAATCCGGAGGATTGCCATCCTGCGGTTCGGGATCCAGAGCGGATTGATTCGACGGCAGCGGACCCCAGAACGCCAGCAGCGGGAAGTTCGTTTCGGAATGGTCGAAATTGGTCGGCTCCAGCGACACAAAGACGAACCCCCGGTTGCCGCTTGCGGCCGGCAGAAGATTTATAGTACCCGCGCCATTGGGAAGATTCTGCAGGAAATCCTCTCCGGGAAATGGCGGTACGCGCGGCCCAAGGCTGTACGGATTACCGTCATCCGGCACCCCGGCCGTGACAAACGCCCCCGTGGAGATGATGCCACCGTCCACCGCCTCCAGGCTGCTCGATCCGAGCAAGTTCAGGTCCCAGGCCGGAGGAGTCATCCCACCGACGCTCGCCGTGGTAATCGCATTGGACACCACCCATCCCCGGTACTGGAACCCATACTGCGAATAATCCACCAACCCGTACCCCTCCGCACCTTGAGTGAACGTCTCATACCAGTGCGAACGGACAGGCCCCAGCGTCCACAGGGTCGAATCCTCCAACTCGTAATACGGAGCTACCGAATCCCACGCATACACCTTCTCGTGCAGCACGTGCGTGTAATCAATCGTATCGAATCCGAGGGTTATCGACGTCTCTTCCACATCGAATACAACGATATCAACCAGACTCCGGACCGCCGTATCCGAAAGCGTGGAGTCCTTGATGAAAAATGTATCCAGTGCGAACGTATCCTGTATGTAACCGATCTTCACCGTGTACTGCGCAAACCAGATCCCCGACCCTTCATTGGCGCTCTTGTCCGAGTCCGAAGGCGTCTCGATCGCGTAGTTGCACGTCGCAAACCACAGCGAATCACTGTCCGGGAACACCAGCTGTAACGGATCGTCGGTCGGATTCGTAACCCGATCCCACAACATCACGTTCGCCGGTGAGCTGGGATCACCATCCGGACTGTTCTCAACTGAAAGGAAAATTTCATCAAACGACAGCACATCACCCGAAAAACGGAACTTGTTGCCATCAGTCCGAACCTGACCACTCTCGGTCAAATACTGCTTGGTGACCTGGTTGTACCGGAAACGACCGATTGAGGCAGGGGCGTCCCCGTTGTTCACCCACAACTCATACACCATCCCATCGGGCGGAGTCGGCAGAAGACTGGCGTCCAGGGTAAGAACAGTCGTTGACACCGGCGTCACGATGTCGTCCGTCTGGCTGCAACCGTAGTACAGCGTCACAGACATGACAGCTAAAGCAAGAAGTGCCAGCCGGTTAGCGCGCCTTATCATTTACTCTATCCTCCTCCAAAAGCATGGAGACACACGTATCTTCGAATAACGATTCAGGAGTATAACCACCCTTCGCGACCGGTGTCAAGCCATTATTTCCTATAGGGTTCATCTTTCTGAAGGACGGCGTGCGCATCCCCTTTGTCTAAAGGATTATTCCCCCTAAGTCGATAAATAAGTAGAAAATCTATTCGGCGATTAACCAGGGGAGCAAATCTTGCGAATCTGCCCAAACTGCAAAACCGAACACGCGTCGGACAACCCTTCCCGCTGCCGCAAATGCGACGCTCCGTTGGAAGCGGCGTCCGATGCCGCCGACCGGGTACTCCCGGACGATGACCTCGAGTTCCAGGTTTACGAACAGGATAACGACGACCGCGAATTCGTCGGCGGTGCCTCCGACTTCAATGGCGACGAGCCCCCCCGTACTCGTTCCAAACGTGCGCCCACTTTGAACGACGATGACGCCTCGATCGAAACCATCGAAGGCGCCTCCGCCGCCGATCCCGATTTCGCCCCGGCAAGCAATTCCACAGCCTACATTCCGGAACCGGTCGACGATGACCCCTTGACTGCCCCGATTCCAACCGAAGCGGCCGCCGCCGAAGAACCGGAGCAACTCTCCGAATCCGGCAAGATTCGCCGCCTTTCGGAAGAAGAAGTCAAATCGATCGCCAGCAGCCTCTACCGCAAGGACGACTATCTTACCGACAAGGACAAGGCGGACCTGATGCAGAAGCTGTCCGACAAGGAACAGCTTTTCACTGGCAGCGCCCCGATCGAACCGCCCAAACGCAAAGAGCGCGAGCGGGCCAGCACCGATGAAATCCTCGCCGAAATCGACCCGTCAATCCCCTCGCCCAAAATGGCCGGCCGCGGCCGCGGCGTCGCCTACTACTACAAGAATATCATCCAGATCAAGGGCACCCAGCACTTCTCGCCCGGCGACGAACTCGCCGTCGGCAACCGCACCTATGAGCTCCGCCCCAAGCGGGTCGGCCAGCGCCCCATGCTCATCGGCGGCAGCATCATCTTCGCCGCTGTCCTCATCTTCATCGCCTCCCTCCTGGTTTCCGATCCGAGTGGCCAGGGCCGAGTGGCCGGCATCATTATGGGAGAAGACAACCGCCCGCTCTCCCAAAACGCCAAGGTCCGCTTCCCGGACCTCGGGCAGACTGTCACGGTAAACGCCCAGGGCATGTTCTACACCGACAATCTCCCCAGCGGCAGCCACAAAATCGAAGTCATCCGCGACGGAGAGAGCTGGTCAAGCGACTTCGCCACCGTCACCGACGGCGAGATCAGCCTGATCGCCCTCTATCCGGAAGAGCCCGCGGCAATGCCGCTCGGAGACAACCTGGCCTCCGCTGATCCCTCCGGTGACGAAGCGACTCCTGCCGGCCAGCCGGACGCCCCTTCTGCGCCGACAACCACCGCTCAGGCGACCAAACCGGCCCCGGCCAAATCCTCAGTCCCGGCCGCCGGCGCCGCACGGCTCACCCTCGCCGCCAATGTCGAGGGCGCGTCCCTCCAACTCGATGGCTCGCCCGTCGGGGTGGGTAACCTCACCTACGATCGCCTCACCTCCGGCGCCCACACGTACAAAGTCACCCGCGACGGCTACTCGTCAGCAACCGGCCAGATCACCCTGACCGCAGGCCAGACCGGGCGTTTGGCCGTCACCCTGCGGCCCCTGGAGACCGCCCAGAGAGAGCAATCCTTGTCTGGCGAAGACTACTACTTCTCCGGTCTCTCGGCTGTGCAGGAGCGGGACTTCCAGGCGGCCATCCCCGACCTGGAGAAAGCCATCACGCAGAACCCGGGGCGCGCCGACGCCTACTACGCGCTCGGGGACGCTCACTCCGGCCTCAAGAACTGGACTCCGGCCCACGACGCCTATCTCCGAGCCGCCGAAATCTTCCGTTTTGCCAAAGACTACAACCGGGCCATCACCGCCTATAATGAAGCCATTCGCTGCAACGATAAATCCGTCCCGGCCTACCTCGGCCGCGCCGACCTCTTCTTGCAGCGCGGCGACGAACGGGCGGCCACCATCGACTTGGAACAGGTCATCCGTCTCGACCGTCGCCAGGTCCAGGCCTACATCGGACTCGGCCGAGCCCGCCTTAACCAGGGCATGCACGAACAGGCTATCAAGCACTTCAAGGACGCCCGGTCACTCGATTCACAAAACCCGGTCGTTTACCAGTACCTCATGCTCTGCTACATGGCCAACAGCAATTTTGACGAGGTCCGCAAGAGCTACGAGAAATTCGCCGGTGTCGCCACCCAGGAGCAGATCACCGACATGCACTCCGATCAGCGCTACTCGGCCATCATGCGGGTCGTGAACGGACGACAGTA
>JBGSIV010000067.1:0-7096 GCA_041742355.1 Candidatus Zixiibacteriota bacterium | reverse complement strand
GTCACGATATTGGGCCGCGGGGACTCGTCGGCGGTCATCGCGCACAGGAAATCGTCCAGCGACTGCTGCATGCTGACGATCGGCCCGAAGTTATTAGCGGAGAGGATGACCACGAAGATGGCCAGCAGGAGGAACAGCATGTATGATGAGTACTTTCTCATACGGCGTCTCTTTTCTATCTTCCGACAGCGAGGCGGTTGACGAGAGCCTGGGGGAGATGGGCCTCGGTCATTTTCGCCTGGGTCTGTGAAATGTCGTACTCCACCCGATTGTATTCGACAGAGCGTTGTTCGGTGTCATAGCGGACCCAGCAGGCCCGCGGGTCCTCATCGCGCGGCTGACCCACCGAGCCGATATTCACCAGGTAGCGGCTTTCCTCGTGCGGGTCGAAGGTGTGGGCCGCTTTGTGCCGCGGCAGGCCGAGGGGAACCTCGGTGAAGATGCCCGGGATGTGGCTGTGGCCGTGAAAACAGAGCCGCTCACTGAAGTTCCCGAAGGCGACTGAAGCCTCGGCTGTGGTCAGGATATAGTGCCACCCGGCCGGCTCGTACGGCGATGCGTGGACCAGGAGAGCGTCGGCGACGCGGTGGTCCAGCGTGAATGACCGGAGAATGTCCAGGTCGCGGTCGGAGAGCACCTCTTTGGTCCACTCGGCGGCGACGCGGGCGGCGATCGTGTAGGCGTCGATCGAAGTCTGGCCGAGCACGGCGGCATCATGGTTGCCCATGAGCTTGATGCGGCAGGTGCGCGAGACCAGATCCAGGCACGGGGCCGGATCACAGCCGTAGCCCACGACATCGCCCAGACAGGCGATTTCATCGGCTCCGGCGCGCTCGATATCGCGCAGGACGGCGCTGAGAGCCTCAAGGTTGCCGTGGATGTCAGAGATCAGCGCCAGGCGCATGCTCAACCCCGCCCTTCGACAAACTTGTACGTGCTCTTGCCGATCTGGATGAGGTCGCCGTTCTTGAGCACGGCGCGATCGACCGCCTCGCCGTTGACTTTCACCTTGCCCTTGCGGCCGAGGTTGACGAGGCAAAAGCAGTTCTGGTCATGCACGATTTTGGCCTGAATGCCCGAGAGGAAGAGCCCCTTGGCGCGGATATGAACGAACTTGGCGCGGCCGATTGTTATGACGTCGCGGTCAAGGCGATATTCGGAGAAGTCGGTGTTGGACTCGCCGACGATGACTGAGCCGCCGTACTTTTCGACCAGTTCGCGCTCGCGGCGGTCGTTCTCGACCAGCTGCTTCTGCTGCTTGGTGTTGAGCACCATGGTGCCGTCCATGCGCGCGACATCTTCGGTCGTGTTCTGCGTCTGGCTGTGGTAGATGAGGTTGTACTTGCCGATCGTGATGATGTCGGCGTCCCGCAGAACCTCCTCGGAGATCTTGCGGTTGTTGACGAACGTGCCGTTGAGAGACTCGTTGTCGATGACGACGGCGGCGTTCTCGTTGAACTCGATCATGGCGTGCTTGCGGGACACGCCGCGGTTTTCGAGGACGATGTCGTTATCGTTGGTGCGCCCGATCGACAGGCGCTTTTTCTCGGTGACGATACGCTCGATCACCTTGTCATCGTACTTGACTACTATTTCCGGCATTGCAACGCCTCACTGTATGAACGCTCTTCTTTTCTTCCCGTCGTCACGGTCGGAGGTTGACAGGAGCAACGGCCAATAACGGCCGGAGCTTGGAGCCAGCCTCCAACTCTACTATATTGTCGGCATGAGGTTGGGAAACTTAAACCTGTCTGGACGGGTGCTGGCGGCGCCCTTGGCCGGGGTCTCGAGCCGCCCCTACCGGGTATTGGCAAGGAGGGGCGGGGCGGCGCTTGTGTTCACGGAGATGATTTCCGCCGACGGACTTGTGCGGGACAACGAAAAGACCTTGGCGATGGTCACGTTTGCGGACTCGGAGCGGCCGATCGGGGTGCAGCTTTTCGGGGCGGATCCGGTCGTGATGGGGGAGGCGGCGGCGATCCTGCGGGAGCGGTATCGGCCGGAGGTGATCGATATCAACTTCGGGTGCCCGGTGCGCAAAGTGGTGGGGCGCAACGGGGGGGCGGCGGTGCTCAAGGATATGGCGCTGGCGGGAAGGATTATGGAGGCGGTGGTGAAGGGGGCGGGGAGGGATGTGTCGGGGGAAAGGACTTCGTCGCCCTTCGACTACGCTCAGGGTGACGGCGAGGGGAGGGGTCAGGGTGACAGCAAGGGGATCCCACAGCAAGCTGTGGGCGACCCAGGCAGCACAGGGATCCCACAGCAAGCTGTGGGCAACCCAGACAGCAAAGGGATCCCACAGCAAGCTGTGGGCGACCCAGCCAGCTCAGGGATCCCACAGCAAGCTGTGGGGTACTCCTTCTCGGACTCAGGGCAAAGGGCCATACCGGTGATGGTCAAGATCAGGACGGGATGGGATGAGGTCGGGCCGGTCTACCTGGAGGTGGGGGAGATTGCGCGGAGTGTCGGGGTGGCGGGGATTACGCTGCACGCGCGGAGTCGGTCGAGGGGCTATGCAGGGAAGGCCGACTGGGAAGCGATTGCGGATCTCAAGCGGAGCTTGACGGATAGCGGGGAGAGTGAAGATAGTCAAAGGCTTGTCGTCATCGGGAACGGGGATGTGACGGGGCCGGAGGCGGGGCGGCGGATGATCGACGAGACGGGGTGCGACGGGATCATGATCGGGCGGGCGAGCCTCGGGGATCCGGGGATCTTCGGCCGGGTGGAGCGCTATCTGGCTACGGGGGAGAGGATTAGCGAGCCGTCGGCGGCCGAGAAGATCGGGTGGGCGCTGGAGCATGCGGAGCTGATGGCGGGGGATTTCGGGGAGAAGCGGGGGATGCTGATGATGCGGAAGTTCCTGGGGTGGTATGTGAAGGGGATGCCGGGAGTGACGCATCTTCGGGGGCGGCTATTTAAGGTGCACACGATTGCCGAGGCGCGGGATGTGCTGGCGGAATACGTTGGGGGATAAGGGGTTATTGGTTGTCATGCTGAGCGTAGTCGAAGCATAACAACGGAGATTTGGGTTCGTTTGGCGAGTGGCCTCGTCACCCTTCGACTACGCTCAGGGTGACGCTGGGGGTGCTCAGGGTGACGGTTGGGGTGCTCAGGGTGACGGTTGGGCGGTTGCTTTTGATCGGGGAATTGGCTTCGTTTGGTAATTTTCGGCCGGGATGCGGGTGTTGCCCCGGCCGGTGTTTTTTGGGGCGGTGGGTTCGTTTGGGCGATTTCGCGGCAGATGTGGACATCTGCCGCGCACAGATTCCACGGTTGGGTTCGGTTGAGCATTTTCCGGCTGATGGCCAAGTCGGGTTTCTCGGCGCTTCGCGCCTCGGAACACCGACCTACTGGCACGGAACCACGACCTACTCCACGCAGACAAACTGGTTGGGTTCGTTTGGGCAATCCTGGCATACGGTAGTCCTGGGCTTGACTGGTCCCCGGCCCCGGATCGAGTCCGGGGCAGGCTCTCCGCCGGGGTGACAGAAAGAGGAGCCGGGGCGACGGCCAGGAGCTTCTGTGTATGGGTTTGGGTTCGTTCTGCAAAATTCCGCGACATCGCACGGTCCTCCCTCTGGACGCGGGCGGCGTGAGCCGACCGCGAATCCCGGTTACACTATGGCTTCTACTATACAGGGAAAGAGGGTAGATCTCTAGTGGTTTGCTAGGGAAAATGCGGGAGGAAAAGCAGTTTGGAAGAGCGACCTTCAAGGGCCACCCCCACAGGTTTTGACTTGCTCGCTACCGGTGAGGAGATTGCGTGGGGCAGGGCAAGCCGTAAGTCCAGGAATAGTTCAATCTTGACGTCAATGATTGTGGCGCTTATATTGGTAACTAGTTGCCAGTGTGGTAGATAACTTAGGAGGAAACGATGGACTATGAGAGATTTCAAGTTTGGCTGATGGCTAAGAAGGGATATTCCAACCGCGCCAGCCGGAATGTGCTTTCGCGGTGTCGGCGCATAGAGCGACTAGTTGGACAGTCGATGAAAGACATTGTCCGGACCCAGCAGTCAGTAGATGAGGTAATGAGTTTTCTATCCTCAAATGCAGATGACTATTTGCGGGCTGGAGCAAACAAGGTCACCGCTGTGAGCATTCTGCGAACCGCACTTCGCCTTGCTCACGACTACAAAGCGCGGCGATGAGTCTTCTTCCGCTTGTCTTGCCTTAGATGTCGGGGGTCGACGGGGGATGCTATTTCGGCGATGCGCTTGAGCTTTCTATTCAGGCTCGTTCCCCCCTTTAATTCACATTCGCGAATTCTAACAACACTCCATCCCTTAGCTCGTAGGGCGGCATTGACGGCCGAGTCCCGTCGGCAGTTGGCGGCGATCTTCGAGTCCCAGTACTGTCGGTTGGCAGCTGGCCGGATATTCCTGCAGGGGTGGCCGTGCCAAAAACAACCGTCCACAAACACGGCGACGCGAGCGGTAGGAAAAGCGAAGTCGGGAGTGCCAAACAGGCGATAGTGGCGCCGCCAGCCTGTGATCTTCCTCGTCCGAAATATCCTCATTAGCCGCAATTCAGTGGATGCGTTGCCGGTCGACTTGACTGCTTGCATAATCGCCGACCGTTCCTTTTTGCCAAAGGTGTCCACCGAATTACTGCTCACTCCCTGTTAAACGGATTGAGTTTGCTTCGGCGAACATCTCCTTGTCGACACAATACAGTCGGAGGCAATTAGCAACGTACTCGGCGAGTTTGACTGGAACCGCATTGCCTATCAGCTGCTCCAGGTCTGTCTTTGATCCCGTCCACTTGAATGTCGGAGGAAAGGTCTGAATCAATGCGCGTTCAAGAGTGGTTAGGGGCCGTATGTCGGGCGTTATTGGTGCGGCATCTCTTGAATGTCCACTGTATCCTCCAGGAACGGGGCGATTAACGCCCCGGATGGTGGGGCTGGGTTCATCAATAGAAAAGATTGCTCGGCGCTTATAACTCCAAGGATGGCGGTAATAGTACTGTATACCGAGCCCGTCACCCAAATACTCCCGAATGGTCATGGCTCTATCACGCATCAAACCGATCAAGTACGGCGAGAGAAAATGATCCTCACCGCGCAACTCTCCAATTGTGAAGAACCGCTTTCGAATTTGCGGTGCACCGCATCGAGAAGCATCCAAGAGCTCACATGTTAGTCCATAGCCGGCCGCACGGAATATTTCTATGGCAGCCCTCAACGCCCTACTACCGCGAATGCGGTCAACGTTTTCCATCACGAAGAACTGAGGCTTCAACTGGGCTACAATCTTCGCAAAAGAGCGGGTAAGATCGGCTCGCCCCAAGGTCTCATCGCGCCAACCGGCACTGGAGAAATCTTGGCACGGCGGCCCGCCGATAATAACCTCAGGGTTGGAGCGCGCGAGGTGCTGAATGTCTACCCCATCACCGAGGTCCATCTTGGTGATGGGATGTTCAAAATTGAGCCCGTAGACCCTGATCGCGGGATCCCAGTTGTCAAAGGCTGCCGCTATATCGAAACCCGCATTCTGAAACCCTAGGGAGAGTCCACCACATCCAGCAAATAGGTCTATCACCCTTAGCATTCGTCAAATTCCTTTCAATCGAAGAGGCCAGGTGAATTTACGATAATCGCATCGAATCGTCTCTCGGGGCTCAGGAGCTGATGGCCGTTTTCTAAGATTATCTCCTTGATGCAGTCCTTACTCATGCGAGGCGACTCGAGTTCGTCAGACGCTAAGTATCGGATCGAACGGTTCCCTGCAATGGCGAAGGCCTTGTCAGTCTGGAGTTCGTAGGCCATCTCGCTCGTGACCAAGGACGGGCGGAATCGTCCAATTTCCGCGAAATTATAAAGCATTCGCGCCAACCAGATTGCTGTCCGTTGGTTGCGATCCATTACAGTGGGCCGGGCTGTTCTTGCGGCATCAATGAAGAGCCGAGTGAATGCCAGATCACTCCAGACAAACACATCCAGGCAGTCGGCAGCTAAGTTTGCGCTTTTCCCCCTCGTTTTCCAAACTGGCTGAATTGCAAAGGGGCTCTGCTTAGCTAGCACATCTTTGAACACGTTATCCAAGCCATCGCACATTTCCTGCAAATGGGGCATAACGTCTTGTGGGCGCCTCCAATTGAAGATCCGCGAGCAGACAGGTGACAGCTTGGATAGAAGATCAGCCCGACGGTTCCGATAATGGTTTGCTATACTCAGAGCCAGTTGGGCGACGGCAGGCGGCCGAAACACCAACTCGCAACTGAATCGAGAGTCGTCTAAATGGCATGTGGAGCTATCCGGCAGAGCTGTTAACTTGATCTCGAATCCGCGCCGGCAAGTCGAAGCGGAATCGGCCGTATCCATCACCACCAGGTCGCAGCGCTCCAAAGATCCTTCGACCATGTCCTGAAACGGTTGATAAATCTGCTCAAACGCGAAAAAGATGGTGTTCGCTCGAGGGTCGATTTGGAACAAGTCGGGTACAGCAATGTGACGATGGCAGGTCTCGCTGCTGGAATTGAGGATGATGTACACTGGGTTCACGCCCTGCTCCCGCATGAAGCATAAGAGTGCTGCGGGGAAGGAGGAATTAAACTCATTCTTACCCCAGTGCGATCGACGGGTCCCATCCCGATTACTCCGCCCGGAGATGCCGAAAAGCTTGCCCACGGTGTTCTCCCAATTGCGAACAGAGGAAATGGTTGCTCGCTGACTCCGAAAGTGCGCGAGGTTGATAGACCAATCATAGTGATCCCATTTCGAGCTGTCAAGAATAACGGGCGTGGCGCAAGCACTGTTGATTCCGATCCAGTATATCGGTGACTACACCCGGCGGCTATCACATTTGTTGAGTTTTTTGGGGGAAGCCATCCCGAGTTGTCACAAGGGTGTAAACCCTTGCCAGCGGTGGGCCGAAACCGTATATTTCAGGCTAGGCGACTACACTAACCTCGGAGGAGTCTGCATGAAGGCGCTCATAATAGCTCTCCAGAAAGACGGCAAAATCGTCTCGGCGACATACGAACTCATCGAAGCCGCCAAATCCATGGGCGGCGGGAATGTCGAAATCAGCACGGCTGTCCTGGCCGACAACGCCCAGGCGCTCGCCCAGGAAATCGCCGCCCGCGGCGGCGCG
>JBGSIV010000066.1:0-18228 GCA_041742355.1 Candidatus Zixiibacteriota bacterium | reverse complement strand
ACCACACCTTTCTGGTCAGCGGGCAGGAGTTGAAACTCCAGCCGCGCGACTACCGCAATTACGAAATCCGACGGGCGAGCCTTGACGATATCGACCGGGTCAGGAGGGAGGGGGTGCGGGAGGCGGTATTTCGCGAGCGCATGCAGCGGGGCGACCACTGCGTGCTGGTTCTCAAGGAGGATCGGGTCGTGGCGTGGAGCTGGTCGGCGACCGGCCGGCTTTTTGTCGCATCGGGGGGGATCACGATCGACACGGGGGACGACGGGTTCTTCCTGTACAATGTCTACACGGCCCCGGAGGAACGGCTGAAGGGGTTTGTCCTCATCTGCTTCAAGAAGCAGCTGGAGCACAACCATGCGCGCGGCTGCCGCAACATTCTGGGCACGATCAGCGCGTTCAACACCGAGTCGCTGCGAACGCACCTCCGAATGGGATTCCGGATCTGCGGCGAGACTTTCGGTGTCACAGTGGCGGGCGTAAGTTTCTGCTACTACAAGTCATGGCCGTTTCAAGGCCGGCGGCTTCATGTCTTTTGCCGGCTTCCAGCCGGGGATATTAAGACGGTATAGCGGGCGGGTTGGTAACCCGTGTGACGTTGACCCATGTCGGGTGGAGTCGGGGAGTGTGGGGAGATAGATCGCCGTATCCCTGGTTTGGGCTACCCCAAACGGGATTTTGGATGTATTTTACCTATGTATGAAGAACGTGATTTCAGCCGATGCCCGCTCGGCGAAAGCCGGCAGCGGATCGGTCTTGGTTCGGGTGCTTCGCGATGTTCACGAACTGGAGCCCTTCGCCGAACCCTGGAATGATTTGGTGCTTGGGGGGGCCGGTCGGTTTCCCGCGATGTCCCATGCATGGGTCTCGGCGCACCTGGAATGCTGCCGACCGGAAGGCTGTCCCTGGTTGTGTCTTGTGGCAATTGCGGCGGGGCGGCTGGTGGGAGTGTTGCCGTTGTCGATCGAACAGACATCGGCTTGGGGGCGTTCAGTCAGCATTGTGCGGCAACCCAGGGATCGCCACACTCATTCAATCGATCTGGTGGCGGCGCCGGGATACCAAGAGGCGGTGGCGGTAGAATTCAGGAAAGCGTTGGACGAGGTGGCGCCGGGGTGGTTCGGGTTGGAGTTTACGTTGCTTGAGCGAGAGTCGCCGCTGGTTTCGTCCGACTGGCCCCGGAGTTCGGCTGTCACCAGTTTGGACGGATGTGCCTCAGTGGTGCGTACAGTCGGCGCTTGGGATGAGTATGAAAGAGGGTTATCGTCGAATTTTCACCGCCAGTTGAAGCGGTCTCACGGTAAGATGGCCGGAGTGGGCGAGATTGTTTCGGAGTTTTTGGCGGGAGAAGCGGCGCGGCCGGAGTACCTGGATCGGTTCATGCCAATTGAAGCCGCAGGCTGGAAGGGTCGGGCCGGGTCGGCGATCCTGAAAGATGCCGGGCTGAGGAGATTCTACCGGCTGCTCGCCGAGCGGCTTCACTCTTGCGGAAAACTCGAGTGGCATTTTCTCCGAGTGGGCCGGACGGATGTGGCGGGGCACCTCGCTATCCGCAGCGGCCGGAGGCTGTTTCTCTGGAAGATCGGGTACGATGAGGCATTTGCGCACTATTCGCCGGGAGTGTTGCTGATCGAGCACATGTTGGCCCGGGCGTTTGCCGATACTCTGACGGACGAAGTGAATTTTGTTACGGATAAGAACTGGCATCATACGTGGCATCCGGACAAGCGACCGTACTACGATGTCGGTTTGTATCCCGACCGCCCGTGGCCGCTGCTTGCCGGGGCGTGGCCGAAACACTGCCGGGAGCTGCTGAAGCGGGTGCCGGGGCTGCAACAGGCTGTCCGCGCGCTTCGCGAGGGCAGGCGGGGAGCGAACCCGGCCCGGAAGGCCGAATCGTAGACATGGGCCGGCCAGGTCGCGAAAACGTGTACTGGACAGATCTTCGATTTTCCGGTATATTGCTGGTCCCGATGAGTAAGGCTCCGCAAGGTAGAGTCGCTTTCTTTCCGGGTCGCAGGCCTTGGGGGCAGGAGAATAACCCAGATTTGTCGTGAGCATGGACCAATTCGGATCGATAGTAAAGCAGGAAGTTGTCAGGTCGAAGGCGCTGGAGGTCCGAGTTCTTCGGACGCTGGCCGATCTGGAGCCGTACGCCGAGGATTGGGACGACCTGGTTTTCAGCAACGGGCGTTTGCCGATGCTGTCGCACGCGTGGTTGTCGGCCCACCTGGAATTCCGTCAGCCGACCGAACGCCCCTGGTTGTGCCTGGCGGCGGTGGCCGACGGACGGCTGGTGGGGGTATTGACGCTGGAGGAGCGCCGGATTCCGGTTTTGGGGAAGATGGTCGTTTCGCTGCATCAGCCGGGGGACGGGCACACCCGGTCGATCGACGCGGTGATCACGCCGGGGTGGGAACGGCGGGTCGTGACGGCGTTTCGGAAGGCGCTGGACGAGACGGTACCGGAGTGGTTCGGGGTGGAGCTGCTGGGGGTGGAGGAAAGGTCTCAGCTGCTGAGAGAAGTCGAAGCACTGGAGGAGACGCGGGCAGTGGTCAATCCGAGCGGGCTGGCGACGGTGCGGGCGACGCAGGGGACATGGGATGAGTTCTTTATGAACGAGTGCTCCGGCCACTTCCGGAAGCACTTCCGGCAGTACGGCCGCAAGCTGGCGAAGTTCGGGACGGTGCACTCGGAGTTTTACACCGGGGCGGAAGCGAATCCGGAGTACCTCGACCGCTTCGCCGTGCTGGAAGCAGCCGGCTGGAAGGGGCGCGAGGGATCAGCGGTCGGCGCCGATCCGCGGCTGCGGGAATTTTACTCGGCGGTATGCGCACGGCTCCACGCACGGCGGGTGCTGGAGTGGCACTTCCTGCGGGTCGACGATCGGTATGTGGCGGGGCATTTCGCGATCCGATCGGGGCGAACGCTCGTGTTGTGGAAGATCGGCTATGACGAAGCGTACGCAGAGTGCTCACCAGGCTTCCTTCTGATCGGGGAAATGCTCGGTAAGGCGTTTGCCGACCCGGATACGGACAGCGTGAATTTTGTAACAGATCGAACGTGGCTGTCGAGCTGGCGCCCCGCGAAGGAGCCGTACTTCGATCTGTGGGTATATCCGAACCGGGTGCGTTCGGTGGTGGCCGGGGTATGGCCGAAGCGGGCGCGGCAGCACTTCCGGAGTGTACCCGGCCTGAAGGCGGGGCTCCACGCGGTGCGTTCGATCGTGAAAAAATAGCAGGAAGACGGGTGATTGGCCCCGGCCGGTCGGCAGGGACCACACACAGCACGTGAATCCGGCATCGAGGTGAAGAATGCGGCAAGCGGTATCGATTATCATTCCGACCTACAACCGAGCGGACATGATCGGGCGGGCGCTGGAGTCGGTGCTTCCACAGGTGTGCCCGGGAGATGAAATCATCGTTGTCGATGATGGCTCGAAGGATAATACGGCGGCGGCAGTCGAGCCGTACGCGGAAAGGGCGAAACGCAGTGGCAGCTCGGTTCGCTACGTCTGGCAGAAGAATGCCGGGGTGGCGGCGGCGCGCAATAAGGGGATTGCGGAGGCCAAGCACGACCTGATCGCTTTCAACGATTCGGATGACGAGTGGCTGCCCGGCAAACTCGATCCGCAGTGCCGTCTGATGGCGGCGCGACCGGACATAGTCCTGTGTTTCTCCGATTTCAAGCTGCGGTTTGTCGACGGACGGCTGGTCGAAGGCGGGATCCGGCGGTGGACGGGGGACAGCCGGCCGTGGGAGGATCGCCTGGGCGAACCGAAGCTGCTGTCGCAGATGGCCGAGTGGCCGGAAGGGAAAGACGATGTGCGGGTGTACACGGGCGATCTGTACCGGTGCCTTCTGGATCAGTGCTATGTCGCGGCGCAAACGGCGATGGTGCGGCGGAGCCTGGTGAAGGAGCTGCGCTTCACGGAGGGGATCAAGATTTTCGAGGAGTGGGCCTGTTTCGCCCGGGTGGCGCAGTGCGGCCCGGTGGCCTATTTGGATTGCGATTTGGCGATACAGAACGGGCATACGGGCGACCGGGTGACCGATGCCGATACCTATGCGCGGGCGGTATCGCGCGTGTTTATTCTCGAAGAGGTCTGGGGACCCGATGCGGAGTTCCAGAAGATCCATGGGGAGGCGTATCGGCGGCTGCTGGATGAGAATCGGGTAGTCGTCGCGGCGGGATTGATATCGGAGGGGCGGACGGCGGAGGCGCGGGCACAATTGGCTCAAGTGCATGATGTGCCGATGATTCACCGGTTCTTGTCGGCCTTGCCCGGCGGACTGGCGAGGGGAGTGCTGGCGGTTCGCCGCAAGGTCCTGTCCCTTCGGCACTAGCTCAGATTTTACCAACTGATTACCGATTATAAGCCCAAGAGGCAGCGCCGGAGGACCAGCGCAGCCTTCAACCGGCCGTCGTTTGTTGTTGCGGCGGGAGGATGCGGACGGTACTCTCTGACAGCGATAACTCGGAACAAGGCGAAGTGGCAGCGATGGACGCACAATCGAAGAACACACTAGCGGCAGCGGCGGTGATCGAACGGAAGTCGACCTGGCTCATCGGGGCGCTCTTCCTTCTGGTGTTTGCGCCGGTGCTGGTCGATCTGGTGCAGCGCTGGTGGGATGACTCGAACTACTCCCACGGGTTTCTTGTGCCTCTGATCGCCGCCTACTTCCTCTGGCACAAGCGGGCCGAACTGGCCGGGCTGGCGGTCCGGCCAAGCCGCCTCGGGCTGCTCCTGCTGGTGATCGGGATGACGCTGTTCGTGTTCGGCAACGCGGGGGTCGAGTACTTCATTATCGCGATCTCAATGGTGATGGTGCTGTTCGGACTGGCTCTGTACCTGCTCGGCGCGGAGTTTATCCGCCGGACCTGGTTTGCCTTCTTCATCCTCCTGTTCATGATCCCGATCCCCGGCGTGATCTACTACTCGCTGACCTTTCCGATGCAGCTTCTGGCCAGCAAGGTTTCGGTGGAGATGATGCAGGGGTTGGGGATGTCGGTGCTGCGGCAGGGGAATATCATCGTGCTGCCGGACCGTCCGCTGGAGGTGGCCGAGGCCTGCTCGGGCATGCGGTCGCTGATATCCTTGATGGCAATGGGGGCGATTTTCGGATACATGTCGCAGCCGAAGTTCTGGGGCAAAATGGCGATCTTCCTGCTGGCTATTCCGGTAGCGGTCATCGGCAACGTGGTGCGGGTGTTCCTAACGGCGGTGATCGCCTACGTGGGGCAACTCGATCCGACCACCGAGCCGTACCACACCTTGCTGGGGCTGTCGGTGTTCGTCGTGGCGTTCGTGCTGCTGTCGATTCTCGCGGTGGGATTGCGGAGGTTGAGCCGATGAAGACCCGGATTCTTATTGCGGGGGCGCTCCTGCTCGTCGGTGGACTGATCGGCAACTATTTCCGGTTCGTGGGCAACCAGCCGGACCGCCAGGCGGAGTTCGCGTCGATCCCCCTGCAGGTGGCAGGGTATGCGGGGCGGGAGGAGTTATTCGACCAGACGACGTATGAAGTGCTCAACGCGACCTCGACGACCATGAAGCGGTACCTTTCGGCGGACAGCGGGACCAACGAGTTGTTCGTGGCGTACTTCGAGTCGCAGCGGTTCGGGGCGGGAATTCATTCTCCGCGGCACTGCCTGCC
The DNA here is from genome assembly GCA_041742355.1 of Candidatus Zixiibacteriota bacterium. Lineage (GTDB taxonomy): Bacteria > Zixibacteria > MSB-5A5 > GN15 > FEB-12 > JAGNLV01. Next base: position 12,574 of record JBGSIV010000066.1, on the reverse strand, counting down.
GGGGGGCGGATGGCAGATCGAGGCGCATGAGGCGGTGGAATTGAGCCTGGCCGGAGCGCCGCCGCGGACAGTGAACCGCCTGCGGATCGCGTTCGGAGAGCACGAGAGCCTGATGCTGTACTGGTACCAGACGCGGTCGCGGGTGGTGCGCGATGAATATGGGCTGAAACTGGATTTGTTGCAGAATGCGCTGGCGATGCGCCCGACCGACGCGGCGCTGGTGCGGATTACGGTGCCGGTGTACGAGGGGAATACGGATGAGGCGATGGCGCGGGCGCTGAGGTTCGCGCAGGCGATCGATCCGTACGTGCAGGCGGCGTTGCCGTTCGGCGTGCTCTGAAACGGGGACTCGTAAAGGGCTACTCGGGAGATTTTGGGGCGGCTACTTCAGCAACATCAGCTTGCCGGTTGATGTTCTTCCCGCACAAGAGAGACGGTAGAGGAAGACGCCGGTGCCGGTGGCGGCATCGGGGCTCCACATGATTATGCCGGCGTCGCCCTCGGCGACGACCCGGTAGCGGGCCAGTTCCTGGCCGAGGAGGTTGAACACCTCGAAGTCGATCGGGTTGGCGGCTACGTTGGCGCCTTCGTACGAGATGGCTACTTCGGCGTTGAACGGGTTGGGGTACGCCGACGTGACAAGGTACGTGGCGGGGAGGAGGTTGTCAGGATCGTCATCATCGGATTCAATGGTGACCCGCAGGGAACCCTGACCCGTGGCGAAGATACCGTCGCCGTTGCCGAAGCAAACGGTGGTGTGGAGCGGCAGCACGAAGTCGCCGATATCGGACGCGGCGATGCGGTAGGTCAGGCGGACCTGGTCGCCGGGGTAGATCGTCCGGCTGATGTAGTCCGTCGGTTCGGGGGAGTCAACCACCCAGCGGTAGGTTCGGAAATCCCCGATGACATTCCCGGCCAGCGGGCCGGCGAAAGCGACAGCGAGCGGGGCGCCATTGAGCGTCGCCGTGTAACCGACGACGTTCAGGCCGGCCGGGAGGTTGTCGCTGAAGTACAGGCCGGTCAGGGGAAAAGACTCGGCGTTGGTCAGGGTGCGGGTGACAATCAGGGTATCGGCGGCGGAGAGGACCGAATCGCTGAGGTGGTACAGGGAGGTGACGCTGCTGTTGTCCGGGTAGACCGGCTCCTGGGCGCGCACGGCTGCCGCCGGCAGGCCGGCCGAGAGGAGCAGAGAGATGAACAACCGCTTCATGATATCCGTATCGGCAGCATTGGCGAATGATTGATGCGGTAGTGGGAGAGCGCTGCCCGCTCGGCCCGGCGTTTACCTAGCAGTTCTTCCTTGAAACGTAACGTTCGAGATTTTCCAGGGAGTCGAGGTTCTCCGGTACGAGTTCGTTATCTTCGACCTGAATGCCGTAGCGTTCCTCGAGGAAGCCGACCAGCTCCAGCACGCCGGTGGAGTCGATAATGCCCAGTTCGAGGAGAGAACCGTTGTCGGTCAGCTCGTCGGGATTTCGCCCGATCATGAAGTTGTCTTTTATGAACGAACGCAGTTCGTGGCGAATGCTCACGTGTCCTCCTGTCTGCTTAACTAGTCCACACACAATCATCGGTGCGAAGAAACGCGTTCTTCGCGCAGCAGCCGGCGGCGGGGGCTACGGGTTGGGAATATGTGCATCCCCGGTCCCGATGTCAACGGCATTCGCCATCGGCGCTCAACAGGTATATCGACACTTCTTTCTATCGGATAAACAGCATATCGGGTTGACAGGTTCGGGCGAGGTTGTTATTATGGTATACCTCGACGCCGCTTCACCTCTTCCGGTAATATTCACGGGCGTCATGTCCAGCGTAAGTCTCACCGAGCCAGTCTTCTCCCCAAGTCCCAGCCTTGACCCTTTCCCCGGGCCGCTTGCGCGCGACCGCGCCTGTCAGGAAACAGTTAAGGTATGGGGAATTCGTTTATGCTGGTACATGATTTTCTTCGGAACTCGACCCAGAAGACGCCGGACAAGACGGCCCTGATTTTCGGCACCCAGCGGTTATCGTATGCGCAGTTCGGCCACGCGGCGCAGGCGCTGGCGGGCTTTCTATCGAGCAACGGGCTGGAGCGGGGGGATCGGGTGGTCATATACGCCGGCAACCAGCCGGAAACCGCAATCTCGATTTTCGGCGTCTTGCAGGCCGGAGGGTGCTTCTCGGTGGTCAATCCGGGGGTGAGAGAGGCCAAGCTCAGGAAGATCTTCGCCAATGCCGAGCCACGATTTGTCGTGACGCCCAAAGAAGCCGAGCCGCTGGTGGAGTCGGCGGCAGCCGAACTGGCCCAGCCGCCGGTGCTCCTGTACACCGACTACGACCGGGCCGAGACCGGAATCCCGGCGATTTTCGACTGTTTTCGTCCGTTTCAGGGGCCGCGGATGATCGACGATGATCTGGCGGCGATCATCTATACCTCGGGTTCGACGGGCGACCCCAAGGGGGTGACGATGACCCACCGCAACATGGTGGCCGCCTCCACCTCGATCACGAGCTACCTGGAGAACCGGAGCGACGACGTCATCCTCAACATGCTGCCCTTCTCCTTCGACTACGGGCTGTACCAGCTGATCATGGCGATGCAGATAGGGGCGACTCTGGTGGTGGAGCCGACCTTCGCCTTTCCCTACCAGATTATCGAGCTGATCCGGAAGCACGAGGTGACGGGGTTGCCGCTGGTGCCGACAATCATGGCGATCCTGCTGCAACTCGAGGCGATGGAGAAGGAGACCTTCCCGACCGTCCGGTACATCTCCAATACGGCGGCGCCGCTGCCGCCGGCGTACGTGCCCCGGCTGCAGAAGGCGTTTCCGAAGGCGCGGATTTTCTCGATGTACGGGCTGACCGAGTGCAAGCGCGTGTCGTACCTGCCGCCGGAGCATCTGGATGAAAAACCGTCGTCGGTGGGCATCGCGATGCCGAATCTCGAGGTGATGATCGTCGACGACAAGGGAGTGGAAGTGCCGCGGGGGAAGGTCGGGGAACTGGTGGTGCGGGGAGCGACGGTCATGCGGGGATACTGGCGGGATCCGGAGGCGACTGCGCGGCGCCTGAAGCCGGGGAAGTACCCGTGGGAGCAGGTGCTCCACACCGGAGACCTGTTCAGCATGGATGATGAGGGGTATCTCTATTTTGTCGCGCGCACCGACGACATCATCAAGTGCCGAGGGGAGCGGGTGCATCCGAAAGAAATCGAGGACGCGCTCTACCTGCTGGAGGACGTACTGCACGCGCGGGTGGTGGGCGTGCCCGACGAGCTGTGCGGGCAGGCGATCCGGGCGGAGATCGTGCTCCGGGAGGGTTCGACGCTCGACGAGAAGGGAGTGCTGGCGCACTGCCGGCAGCACCTGGAGCCGGCCCTGATTCCGCAGGCAGTGGCGATCGTGCCGTCGCTCTCGCTGACCGACTCCGGGAAGATTCGCCGGACGGTTGACGATGTGCTGGGGCAGCACGTGCCGGATTCAGGGGGAGTGGCGGCGAAATCGAAAAAGACCCGTCGGACCAGAGAGAAGGAGCAGGATATCTAACCTCAGGATCGGTCAGGGCAGGGGAGAAGCGCAGGGGGCGTCGTCGGTGGACGTCGCCCCCTGAAGTTTCTGTGGCCTTGGGTCAGGCGCTGACCGCGCTCTGATCGAGCCAGACCGAGAAGTGGTCGCGGCCCGGATCGTCGGCGGGCCGGAAGTCATCGATAAACTCGCGGACGAGCAGCTGGGTGGACAGGATGCCGATCATCGACATGTTGTCCTTGAACGAGAGGTGGGCGTGTTTGAGGCGGGTGGCCTTCTCGCGCAGGGTCTGCACGGCGGCCGGATCAAACAGGCCGGTCCGGCTGATCTCCCGTTCGGAAAGCACCTCGGCTATCCACTCGGGAGAATCGGGCTGGACAAAGCTGTTGGAGTCGGGGGCCATGTAGGGCTGTTTGACGCGGGCGGTGATCTCCCTGGGGAGTTCGCGGGCCATAGCCTTCTTGAGCACGAATTTCTCTCTGAGGCCGAAAAGCTTGTGCCACGGCGGAATGGTGGCGCCGAATTCAACTACGCGGTAGTCGAGGAAGGGGAAACGGCCCTCGACCGAATGGGCCATGCCGACACGGTCCCCCTGTGACGAAAGCAGGTAGCCGGAAAGCAGCGACCGGGCCTCGATGTACTGGGCGCGGCAGAGATGGTGCCAGCGATCGAAGGTGTCGGGGAGGTCGCGGCCGAAGGCGCCGATCGAATCGTAGTCGCCGACACTATCGCGGACGGCCGGGGTGAAGAAGTCCTTCACCTTGGTCGTCGTGTTGATCCGCGGCTGGTGGGAGTACTGGAACGCGTCGGTGTCGGCGAGGCCGGCTTTGTAGAATGTCTCGAGGTAGAACTTGGCGCGGGCGCCCGAGAGCGGGAGCGTGGGGTAGAGGCGTTTGAGCAGGGCGGGGCGCCAGGCGGACTCGGGGGAGCGCGACCAGAAGTGCCGAATCATCGTTTCCTTGAAAATATCGTAGCCGCCGAGGATTTCATCGGAGCCCTCACCGGTGAGAACGACCTTGAAATTGTTCTCGCGCACGAGCCGCGACAGCAGGAAAAGGGGCGTCGGGGCAGTGCGGACAATGGGCCGCTCGGTGTGGCGGATGACCGCGGGGAAATTGCAGGCGATGTCCTGGTATGTGCAGGAGACGACATGGTGGTGGGTGCCGAGGTGGCGGGCCATCTGCTGCTGGTACTCGGACTCGTCGTAGGCCTTATCCTGAAAAGCGATGGAAAACGATTCGACCGGCGTGTCGGTGTGATACTTGATGAGGGCGGTGGTGGCCGACGAGTCGAGGCCGCCGGAAAGGTAGGCGCCGACCGGGACATCGGCGCGCAAACGGAGGCGGACCGAGTCGACCAGCAGGGCGTGGAGCTCTTCGGCCCATGAATCGAGCGAGCGACGGTGGTTGAACGTCTCGGGAAAGGTCATGGACCACCAGCGCTCGATTTCTACGCGGCCGTTGCGGACGGTGCCGCACGCGCCCGCCTCGAGTTCGTTGATGCCTTCGAAAGCCGTGCGGGGCGGGGCGGTGGTCCACCAGGTGAAGATCTCATCGAGCCCCTTCAAGTCGAGGCGGCGCGGGACCGACGGGTCGCAGAAGATCGCCTTGATCTCGGAGCCGAAATAGAAGCGGCCGTTGTGCTGCGCATAGAAAAGCGGGCGGATACCGAGGCGATCGCGCGCGAAAAAGAGCGAGCGGTCGTTCCGGTTATAGAGGACGAAGGCGAACTGGCCGTTGAAGCGCTGGAGGCAGTCCTTGCCCCATTCCTCGAACGCGTGAATAATGACCTCGGTGTCGCACCGGGTGCGGAAGAGGTGGCCGCGGGCGGCCAGGTCATCCCGCAGTTCGAGGTAGTTGAAGATCTCGCCGTTAAAGGTGATCCACAGCGAGCCGTCTTCGTTGCACATCGGCTGGGAGCCGCCGGAGAGGTCGATAATCGACAGGCGGGACTGGCCCAGGACGCAGCGGTCGTCGAGGTAGGCGCCGAACTCGTCCGGCCCACGGTGGCGCAAGCTGTTGACCATGCGTCGGATCAGGGCCTGGTCAGGGGTCTTCGATTCGGTTAACTGAAAATATCCGGCTATTCCACACATACGTTCTATTTCTCTTTCGGCCTCAATATCAAGTATCGGAGGGGTCTTCGTTTAGTTAACCCGGTCCGGCGGTACCCGAACATACGCGGTTCTTCGAGTTGAAGCAATGCGGGACTTGGCCTTCCTGAAACACGGCGGGGCAACGGCGCTGTTCCGGGCGCAAAAAGTGGCGGGATGTGCTTCCAGTTTGACAACCCCTTGCATTATTGTATCTTATACGCAGGTCAGGGCGGCCGGGGGTTGAACATAATCGCTGGGCCGGGCGTCTATGGGGAAGAACGCAGACACCGAGTGGCCGCGGCAGCGGAGCTCAGCACGGACGAGACTTACGCATGAAAAATTACAGCCGGTTTCTCAGTGGATTGATGTTCCTCGGCCTGATCCTGGCCGGTATGGCGCAGGGACAACCTCGGACCGGCCCGGTCCCGGGTCGTTTTGTCGTCAAACTGACACGAAATGCCGATGCGGCGGTGCTCCGCCAGGCACTGGGCGGGCAGGAGCAAATGCGTCTGGTGGTGCCCACGGCCGGGACGGCCAAGGCTGCCAGCGACGGCTTTGACCGCATCTATGTCTTCCGGGCCGACACCCCCGCGGCGGTGGCCGATGTGGTCAGGCTGCTCGGCCGGGAGAATGCGGAGTGGGTGGAGGAGGACTACTACCTTGAGCAGTTCGATCTGCCCTCCGATCCGCTCTTCCCCCACCAGTGGCACCTGCTAAATACGGGGCAGGAATACTACGGCATCGAGCGCGTGACGGGCGAGGAGAACGACCTGCTCGTCAGCAAGAGCGGGACCGTGAACAAAGACCTCCGGTTGGTGGGGCAGTACCTTGCGCCGCGGACTGACACGGCGGGCAAGGTGATTGTCGGAGTGCTTGATACCGGGGTGGATACGGAACATCCGGAACTGGCCGGGAGAATCTGGCGGAACCTCGATGAGATCCCGGGAAACGGGGCGGATGATGATCACAACGGGTATGTCGACGATACCGTGGGATTCGACATTTCGGGAGATTCATCGGACTTCTTTGATCCGCAGGGGGATGCTGACCCCCGGGATCCCGACGGCCACGGCACGCACATTGCGGGGATAGTGGCGGCGAACGCGGATGGCGTCGGGGTGGTGGGGATCGCCCCGATGGTCGAGATCATGCCGGTGAAGATCATGCCGAACGGAACGACTGCGGTCAGCGCGGGAGCGATTGTCTACGCGGTGAACAACGGCGCGCGGGTGATTAACATCAGCTGGGGGACGCCCTTCCAGTCGCAAGTCCTCCGCGAGGCGCTGGATCTCGCGCGGAAGAACGGAGTGCTCGTGTGCATCGCGGCGGGGAACAGCGGCGACAACACGCGTTTCTATCCGGCCGCGTTCGACCTTGATTCGACACTGGTGGTCGGGGCGGGGAATTCGGATGGTTTTCAGACGTATTTCTCGACCTACGGGGCGCACTTGGACATCATCTCCCCGGGAGAAGACATCCTCTCGCTGCGGGCGACGGGGACGGACATGTACGCGCCGTATCCTACCCGCGAACCGTTCGTGCGCATCATCGACGAATACTACTACCTCTCGGACGGCACCTCGATGGCGGCGCCGATGGTGGTGGGGGCGGCGGCGCTCATATGGTCGTTTCGGCCGGATCTCTCCCTGAGCGAAATGCTGGAGGTCCTCCTGCACGGGGCCACCGATCTGATCGATCCGCTGAACCAGGGGGACACGCTGCCGGGACCGGATACGCTGTGCGGGTGGGGGTACCTGAATATTGATGCGTCGCTCGGATTGCTGCAGAACGGCGGGATGTACGTCGCCTCGCCGGGGCAGCGCACGCGGCACACGGGGGCGGTGACGCTCAAGGGGGGAAGTATTGCCGGATACAATGGGAGCTGGACACTGGAGTACGCGCTGGGATTGAGCCCGGTCCCGGCGCAGTGGGTGGAACTGGCGTCCGGCAACGGTCTGCCGGCCGATTCCATTCTCGCCGTCTTCAACAGCATGACGGACGAAGGACTGGTTTCGTTTCGGCTGATCGATGCCAACGGGCATAGCTCGGTGATCACCATCACCTACAGCCGGGCCAACCATTTGGAACTGACCTCGCCGGTGGATGGGCAGGAACTGGAGTACAATATCCCGATCTACGGCTCGGCGTATGGGCCGGACTACGACTCGCTGGTGATCCGGTACCGCAACCCGCAGGGGACTGTGGCGCGGTTGCATGGCTCGACCGCGGAGTATTTCGATTCGCTGTTCTTCGCGTGGTCGGCTTCGGGGTCGGATACGGGGGCGTTTCGCATCTACCTGTATGGATATTTCGGCGGGAGTGTCGCGGTTGACTCGGCCTCAGTTCTGATTCTGTCGAGTTTCGCCAACGGGTGGCCGCGACAGATGCCCGGGGCCGGCGGCATGACGGCGGTGTGCACCGATCTCAACCGGGATGGGATTAAGGAACTGGTCACAGCCACCACCTCCGGACTCATGGTGTACCGGGCCGATAACGGCGTGGGCCTGCCGGGGTTCCCGGTGCTGGGCGGGCGGGATGTGCGCTGTGCGCCGTCGATCTACGATGTCGATCGCGACGGCCAGGACGAGATCATCATCACCGATTCTTCGGGAATCCACGTCTTCAACTACGATGGCACCTATGCGGCGGGATGGCCGCAGTACTGCTTCACAGGGAGAATCGGCTATGAGTATGCATATCCTGTTCCGACGATAGCGCGGTTGCGGGTGTCGGCGCAGCCGGGCGCGGTGCCTGACTCGGCGATAATCATCGTCAACAACCTCGGGCAGATCCTGGCGTACCGATTCAACGGCGACCGATACTTCTACTCGCGGGAGCTGTTCGGGGAGTTCGACGCGCGGATACGGTATTCCAAAGACAACGGAGGAAGCACCTCGCCGCTGGCGACATCCGCGGATCTCGACGGAGACGGTCGCATCGAGGTGGTGGCGACGTTCAGCTCGCCGTTCCCGTACACCGGGCTGGCGATGTTCGAAGGGGCCAGCGGCGAGCCGGCGTTCGGATTGGAGGCCCCAACCGTGGAAATAATTCCGAACGTCAGCGGAATGGCGCTCGCCGATCTCGATCGGGACGGCCGTCCCGAAGTCATCGTCGCGGGACTCGACACACTCGACCGGGAGCACATCTGGATTTGGACAAAGGGGAACCAGCCTTTCGCCGACTGGGTCGTGCCGGTTGACGAGTCCTGGATGGGGTGGGTGCCATCCTACCCGGTTGTGGCCGACCTTGATCTGGACGGTATCCCCGAAATCCTGTCGACCTACTTTGAATTCGACAAGAGCTCCCTCTTCATATACCGAGCCGATGGGACTCCCTATAAGGACTCGCCGCGCGGACGGCCGGGCGAGGCCTTGTACATCAACGGTGTCACCTTGGGGACGGCGGGAGTAGCCAACCTGGTGGGCGACGAATTCCCGGAGATTATTATCCGGTCGGGTCACCTGCTTCCCACCTGGGGGCCGGAATTGCTGCACATTCTCGACTACACGGCCACGCCCGTCCCCGGATGGCCGAAAGCGACCCCGGCAGCGCACTACGCCGTGACGTCGGCACGCCACGCACCGCTGGTGGACGATATCGACAACGACGGAAAGGTCGAGCTCGTGCTCATCAGCGAAGACGAGCGGCTGCTGGTGTGGGATTTCGAAGCGAACTACGACGACGGTCGCAATGTGACCCGCTGGCTCTATGACAATCACAACAGCGGGACCCTGCCGACAGCCGAGGGAGTGCAATTGCCGGTGGAGGAGATCCTCGTGCCGGAATCCCCCGAATTGCGCCTCGCGCAGAATTACCCCAATCCGTTCAACCCGACTACGTCGATCCGCTTCAGTCTGCCCTCCCGGCAGCACGTGAAGCTGGAAGTGTTCAACATGCTTGGCCAACTGGTCACCACGCTCCGGGACGGCGTGATGGATCCGGGGAACCACGCTATTGCGTTCGACGGATCCACGCTGGCCAACGGCGTGTACCTGTACCGCCTCACCGCCGGGGGCGCCGTGCTCTCGAGAAAGATGCTGCTGATCAAGTAAATGCGAACCGCCCTCGCACTCATACTCCTCCTGCTCGCCGTCGGGACGGCATCGGCCGATCTTGCCGACGGTCCGCTGCACACGATCCTGTGGAATCGCGTCGACCGGGTGGTCGTGGCGGACTCGATGGCGATCTCGCTGTCGGAAACGGCAATCTCTGTGGCGCGGTGGAACGACAGCCTGCGGATGTTCGTGACCGAGCGGGTGGTGCCGACACCGTTTCATCCGGTCGGAGCGCGGCTGATTGATTCGCTGCTGGTGGTGAAGACCGATGACTTCCGGCTGGCGGCATACGACGTCCGCGAACTGCCGGAACTGGAACTGCAGTGGCTGACCGATCCCGGAATCGCCTTCGCGGATTACATGGTGGCGGGCGGGTCGCTCTACCTGAGCGCGTGGTTCGACGGATTGTGGCGGTACTCGGTCGATCCGGCGGGGACGCTCACGTTTCTGGACAGCAGCATGGCGGGGATCATGCTGACGCAGCTTGCTGCGGATGCGCAGTACCTCTATGTTCTTGACGAATACAACGGAATTATGCGGTATGATCCGACGCTGGGTGGGTCGGACGCGTTTGTCGATTACCTCTATGTTCCGTCGGAGGTCTCCGCTTTCGTGCTCGATGGCACGGAGGTAACGATGCTGGTCCGGCAGGGCGGAATGATCCTCGGCGATATGGGCGGTGAGACGCCGGTGCTGGGCGCGACTGTGGGAGGGATAATCCGGCCGAGAAAGATCTACGCGAGCGGAGAGGAGATTGTCGCGGTGATGGCGCGGTCGATCGACGTCCGTGATCGCGCCACCGGGAGCCTCCTTTCGTCTCTGACCGTGAGCGGCATCGGAACGGAGGGAGCGGCATTCACTTCAGATAGCGGGCGGTACATCGTGCTGCCGCAGGCTGACGGCGGGTTGTACCTGTTCGATATCGATCACCCCATGCGCAGCGGCGACGGATTGTACCGGTCGGGGCCGGTGCAGTCGCTGGCGTTTATCGGCGGCAAGCTGGTAACCGGAGGCGGCGGAAATCCGATCGACGTCTACTCGTTCGACTCGACCCTCGCGCCGACGCTCGACTACACGATGTTCCCCGAGCTGACGGGAGTGCAGTCGATCCTGCCGGTGGGGGACAGCCTGATTGCATACTACGCGGGGATCAATCGGGTGGCGTTTATTCTCGATGCCCTGCGGCCGGATTCGTTCTTCCTCGAGCGGTCGTTCGCGTTGAGCGACACCCTCTCCGGACGGATGCAGTTCCTGCCCCGTCTGCGCGACGACACGCTGCGCGGCGTCGTGGTCCCGGGCGAATTTGCCCTGCAGGCGTATGCGATCAACGATTCGGGACTCATAACCCCGCTGACGCCCTGGAAACAGTCGGCGCGAATCGTGTCGAGCGTCGTGTCCGATACGCTTGTCTTCACCGGGACGCTGAAACGCCAGCTGATCGTGCAGCGGATCGACAGCGCACTGCAACTGCAGACGGTGGTGGGGTTCGATCTGCCCAACCTGCCGACCGCGCTGTACTGGCTGAAGGATCGGTTGCTCGTGTTCGGGCCGGACCGGTTGGCGGTGTACGTGCTGTCCGAATTCGGCACGCTGGAGTTCACCGGGGAGCAGGATCTGCCGATGACGGTGCTTGGTCTGGCTGAGGCGAACGAGCGGCTGTATGCAATCGGCTCGGCGGGAATCGCCGTCTTCGACGTGGATTCGGTGATGCCCGAGCTGATCGAGTTCGGAGGGAATCCGGGACGGCTCATCGCCGTGTCTGGGCCGGTGCTGGCGGCATCGGACGGAGGTTCGGTCGAGATCTACCGCGTCGATGCGAACGATACGGGCGGCACTCCGGTGGTGCCGAGGGAGTACGTGCTGTACCAGAACTATCCGAATCCGTTCAATGGGGAGACGGTGATTCGCTATGGAGTCCCGAGAGCGGGGCGGGTGAAGCTGACGATCTACAACATGCTCGGGCAGGAGGTCACGCGGCTGGTAGATGGCGAGCGGGCGGCGGGGATACATCAGGCGGTGTGGGATGGGACAGATCGCGGGGGGCGTCAGGTGGCGAGCGGGGTGTATTTGTATCGAGTGGAAGCGGGGTCGGTGAGCGAATCGAAGAAGATGGTGCTGGTGAAGTAGGGGGGGCGTGTTCTCCACGAGGTATGTGTCATGCTGAGCGGAGTCGAAGCATGACATTTCAGCATGCTATCTCAGCACGATATTTACAATCAACGTGAAACCAGGAATCCCCCGGCAGCTGTGGGCGGCGCAACATAGTTGGTTGTTCGGTAGGTCAAGCACCGGTTTCGGTGCTTGACGAGCAAATGAGAATCTGATGTGAGAACCTCAAACACGCCAAGCCGTGTCTGACCCACCCTTCTCACTTCCCGTCGGTGCGGGAATCCTTCTCATAACGCAAATCGAGTTTGTAGATCACGCCAGAGCGGTCGGGAGAATTCTGTTCCATCGGCACGGCCGTGGGATTGCCCTCGGATGACTTCGAACTGGAGTAGACCCAGCCGTACGCCGTGGGGAAGTACATAGCGGTGAGGATGTGGTCCCAGGTCTCGGCAACCGCGGGCAGAGGGTGTGTCGCTTTCCCTTCGAGACGGAACTCGTGGAGGCCGGCCTCGCGGTAGTAGGTGCGGGTGACAAAGACGGGGAGGTAGTTGTCGCCGGTATTGACGAAGCCGGAGAAACCGGATTGGGTGTAGTAGGGGTAGATTGCCGTCCCACCCGAGTCGGCGTCGATCTGGATCTGCGCGCCGTTGGCGCCGGTCGTGCCCGAGAGGTTGACGTAGCACTTGCCGTAGAGGACAATGAAACCGTCGCGGGGGATCTCGATTTCGATGACCGCGAGGTCGGTCATGACGCCGGTGGAGAGGGGGACGACGCCTGATGCGATCTCGTTGGCGATCCCCGGTTCGTCGATG
>JBGSIV010000065.1:0-4038 GCA_041742355.1 Candidatus Zixiibacteriota bacterium | reverse complement strand
ATCGCTTCTGCGTCGTACCTTCTCATCTGAGCCTCCTGGTCGCTGAGGGTCTTGTCGTTACGGTTGTGATTCACGACAAGATACCCGTGGCGAACAGAGGCTCAACTAATACCCGTAGCATAGTTACTTGCTGTGGGATCCTCGTGATCATCGAGTAAGACAGGCGTCCCCGGACTCCTGCCATTAACCGGCACCAACCTCTCGTCGCCGTCATTCCCCGGGAGAGCCCCCTGGGCCAGACTCTTCGCGGCCCGACCTACTCCTCCGACGGAATCACCTCAAACACCGTCCGCCCCGTCTCCAGCATCAACTGCACATACGGCAGGCAGCGCTTGCAGTTCTCCCCAAACCGCACATGCCGCTGCAACTCCTCGATCGTGCGGGCGTTGTGCTTCTGCGCGATCTTCTTCAGCTCGGCGAAGCGGACGTTGAAACAGACACAGCGGGTGACCATACGGGGCAGTATATCACGAACGGGGGCACCATCGCAAGCCCGCGGTACCCCCTCCAGCAATCCTCCCGGCGAAAACAGCCGTCTCCCGACCTTTGCGAGTAATTTTTCGCCGCGCAGCCGGCCGAAAAAAGAGTCCGATACGCCGATGATCGTACGCTATCACACCAACATCCATCGGTTTACGCGGTCGGTACCCTGTCTGCAAATCACCTGCGTTTTCGCCGGATTCGCCGGCAAATTGATGGAGATTGCCCCAAGGTCACGTAATATAGAAAACAGAGTGTTTGACGACACACGGCGGCTGCACTCCGGCACGACCGCAGAGGCTCCTCGCCTGTCCGGGATCTACCGGAAGAGATCCTTCGTTTCGGGACGCAGCAGCGCCCAGAACGTGTAGATCCCCAGTGCTGTGCCGAACGGGAAATTGAACAGGTGGAACACCGCGACAATCAGCCCGATCACTCTGCCCCACTCCTGGTACTTGAGAATACCGATACCGGCGATCAACGAGGGCAGCGCGGTCACGGCGAGGAAGACGCCGATAATTCCGCCGAGCCCAGAGAGAATGCCGGAGGCATCGGGGTCGTCAGTGAGAATGCCGATACCGGCAAAGACGCCCCAGACAATGGCGGCGATGAGCAGGTTGAACACGAAGATCGCGATGTAAAGTACGCCGACCGCTTTAACGTGTTTATCCATCTCGGTTCGCGCTCCGTTCTTTTGAGTCAGGGATACGGGTAGGGCGGGAGTCCCCGGACTCCCGCCGCCAGCGTGATTCACCGTGGTGTCAGGTGTCAGGCTGAGCGGAGTCGAAGCCCACCTGACATCACGGTGACGGGCGATATGACCGCCAAATGGCCCTGCCCTGCTGGTTACTCCTGCGACAGGCGGTCGAGTTCGTCGACCTGCTCGGCAAAGCGCTTCAACGTCGCCTCGAACGGCGCGGGCGAGGACATGTCGACCCCGCACTTCCGCAGGAGTTCGATCGGGTAGTCGCTGCCGCCGGCCGACAGAAGCGCCAGGTAGCGGTCGACCATGCCCGGCTCGCCCGTCACGATGCGGTCGAGGATCGCCTCGGAGGCGGCGTACGACGTGGCGTACTGGTAGACATAGAACGTCATGTAGAAGTGCGGGATCCGGCTCCACTTGAGGCCGATATAGTCGTCATCGTGCAGCGCGGGCCCGTAGTACTTCTTCGTCAAACTGGTCCACAGCTCGGAGAGCCACTCAGGCGAAAGGGCGCCGCCCTTCTCGACTTCCTCGTGGATCGCCAGCTCGAACCGGGCGTAGAGGCACTGGTGGATGAAGGTCCCGAGGGTGTTGTCGATGTACCGGTTGAGCAGGTAGAGCTTGGTCTTCCGGTCGTCGGCGCGCTGCAGCAGGCGCTGCAGGAGGAGGCCTTCGTTGAGCGTCGAGGCGACCTCGGCGACGAAAATCGAGTACTGCGCCTTGGGATGGGGCTGGGTCGTGTTGGACAGGTGCGAATGCAGGGCGTGCCCCATCTCGTGCGCCAGCGTGAACATGTTGTCCACCGTGCGATTGTAGTTCATCAACACGAACGGATGCACGCCGTAGGATCCCCAGCTGTAGGCGCCCGACCCTTTGCCCGCGGTCTCGTAGACATCGACCCAGCGTGACCCGAAGCCGCGCTGCAGAACATCGTTGTACGTCCCGCCGAGCGGCTTGACCGCCTCGAGGATCTCGCCGATAGCGTCGTTGTACTCGACCTCATAGTCGGCCTCGGGAAACAGCGGGCACGTGAGGTCGTAGCTCTGAACCTGGTCGAGTTTGAGAATCCGGCGGCGCAGCTCGGTGTACTTGTGCAGCCCCTTGAGGTTGGCTTCGGTCGTGTCGAGCAGGGCGTGGTAGACCGAGGTCGGAATGTTGTCGTGGTACAGGGCGGCCGCGAGGCAGGAGTCGAAGCGCCGGGCCCGGGCATAGAACAGGTCGGTGTTGACCGAGGCGGCCAGCGATGCCCCGAGCGTGTTGACGTGGTCCTTGTACACGCGGTAGAAACCGTGGTAGGCGTCGTGGCGGACGCGGCGGTCGGCCGATTCCATGAACTTCGCGTAGCGCTGCTTGGTGAGCTGGACCTCGTGCCCCTCCTCGTCCTTGATCGCCGGATAGACGAGATCGGCGTCATCGAGCATGCTGAAAATGTTCTCCGGGCCGCGGGTGGCCTGGGTCGAGAGAGCCAGCAGCTCCTCGACTTCCTGCGACCGGATATGCTTGCGGGTGCGGATCAGCTCCCGGATGTAGAAATCGTACTCGTCGGTACGCGGGAACTTGTCCGCCATCGCCAGCAAGGTCTTCTCGTCGATCGCCAGCAGTTCCGGCTCGATAAACGAGAACGCCGCGCGCGACTGGCTGTTGAGCGCCGCCGCCCGATCGGTCATCGCCTGGTATTTTGAGACGCGATTGTCGAGATCCTGGTTGAGCTTGGCGTACTGGTACAGGCGGAACATGGTCCGGCTGTTTTCGGTGCGGGTCCGCAGGCAGTTGTAGAGGGTCTCCGGAGACTCGGCGAGCTTCCCGCGGAACTCGGCCGCTTTGACGGCCAGACCCTGCACCATTTTGACATCGGCTTCCCAATCGACATCGGACTTGTACAGGTCGCTCAGATCCCACTTGTGGCGATCCTCGATCTGATCGCGGGTCGGGATAGATTTGGTCTTGGGGGTATCGGTGGCAGTCGCCATGCGTTTCCTTTCAGCTGGTAGGTATTGTGTCATCCAGCGCAATATGATACGCAGGGACCCCGGATGCAAGTGGGGGATGAAGGGGGAAGTTGTCGGGGAATGGGTAACCCGCAGCTCTGCTGCGGGCGGTTTAGTCAGGAGCAGCACCCGAGTACGAGTACCCCACAGCTTGCTGTGGGATCGGTAACAGAAACGACTAGCGCAGGAACGAGCACGGCAGAAGCCCCCAGACTCCTGCCACCGTCACCCAACCAGCCCGCTGGCTGTGAGCGGAGTCGAAGGGTGACATGCGGTAGGTCAAACACGGCCCCGCGTGTTTGACGGAAACGATGGACGATTGTTCATGTCAAGCACCGAGACCGGTGCTTGACCTACCGAGTACCCTACAGCTTGCTGTGGGATCGGTAACAGAAACGACTAGCGCAGGAACGAGCACGGCAGTAGCCCCCAGACTCCCGCCACCGTCACCCTGAGCCGAATCGACGTCACCCAACCAGCCCGCTGGCCGTGAGCGGAGTCGAAGGGTGACGATGCGGTAGGTCAAACACGGCTCCGCGTGTTTGACGGAAACGATGGACGATTGTTCATGTCAAGCACCGAGACCGGTGCTTGACCTACCGCCGAGTTCCCGGTAGGTCAAACACGGCTCCGCGTGTTTGACGTGGGAAGGTGTAAGGGGCGGAGGCAAGCTCCGCCCCTACGAAAACAGAAGCTTGAGCATCATCGCGTAGGGGGCGGCCTTGTGTGTACGGTGTCAAGACATAGTATACACTGTGTGTCAGGACATGGTATACATCCTTGGTTGATCAGCCGGGACCAAGAGGGTCACCGACCGGTGGGTCGTCAAGTCGATCTCACGGACGTACATGTGCCGGTAGCGAACCG
>JBGSIV010000064.1:0-32005 GCA_041742355.1 Candidatus Zixiibacteriota bacterium | reverse complement strand
ATCGCTTCTGCGTCGTACCTTCTCATCTGAGCCTCCTGGTCGCTGAGGGTCTTGTCGTTACGGTTGTGATTCACGACAAGATACCCGTGGCGAACAGAGGCTCAACTAATACCCGTAGCATAGTTACTTGCTGTGGGATCGGTGGAACGATCGAGTTCGACGAAAGGATCGAGTACCGGGTCGCCCACAGCTTGCTGTGGGATCCCGATGTAGGTCAGGCTGCTTGCAGCCTGACCCGACAGCGATCAGCACCGATCCCCAATTCCCGACCTTTGAAAATCCCCTCTTTTGCGGCCGAGAAAGTTAAGTCCCCTCTCTCCACCAGATTCACTCCCTCTCGCGATAACATTTCGCCGTCGAATCTGTACACTTTCATTTTACTTCTGATGGAGATTGCCCCGACGTCCCGGTAAGTATAGAACAGAGTGTACGCTGCGGCCGTCCGTGGTGTCAGGCGACCCCACCTGACACCACACGAAAAGAGTGTACAGGTCGGCCGTCTGTGGTGTCAGGCGACCCCGCCTGACACTACAGGGAGAGAAGACCACATCCCGGCGCAAACGACCGCGGTGCCCCACCGCTCGCGGTGGGAAAAGATCCCCACGAACCGGTCATGCTCCACTGAAACGCGTGGACTCAAACCGACGCTCAGATACTGTCATCCCGGGCTACGACCCGGGATCCATGCCTTTGGATTTGTCTTTGTGCCACGGACACACTCCGTGCGGCAGGAGACCGAAATTGGTCAGGCCGCTTGCGGCCTGACAGAATGAACAGGTAACCCACAGCTCTGCTGTGGGCAGCCCGATACGAATGCTCTTCTTGTCGGTCAGGCTCCTTGGAGCCTGACACCGAGGGAACGAATACAGGGAATATGCAGAAACAGACCCAATTCCATCCGAGGTAGGTCAAGCACCGCCTTGGGTGCTTGACGGGAGAAACCGGAATGTGCCGAACCACTCAAGCGACCTGGTAACCCGCAGCTCTGCTGTGGGCAGCCCGATACGAATGCTCTTCTTGTCGGGCAGGCTCCTTGGAGCCTGACACGGAGAGAACGAATACAGGGAATATGCAGAAACAAACCCAATTCGACTCGAGGTAGGTCAAGCACCTCTTTGGGTGCTTGACGGGAGAACCAGGCTCGTAGGTCGGGTTCCGAGGGACCGAAGGTCCCGAGAAACCCGACATGGTGGCCAACCCGAACCTGCACAAACAAACCCAATCCTGATGCATGGGGGCCCCACCGCTTGCGGCGGGAGAAGATTCGGACACACGGGAACACGCTCAAACGAACCCAATCCCCTTTCCCCCGCGTAGGGGCGGGGCTTGTCTCCGCCCCGGAGCGTGTGACCCTGCGGGCACCAAAACAGACCCGTTCCATCCGAGGTAGGTCAAGCACCGCCTTGGGTGCTTGACGGGAGAAACAGGAATGCACCGAAACCGTACAAACGAACCCAATGGTCGGCCCGTGTTCCTGAGACGTAGGTCGGTGTTCCGAGGGGCGTAAGCCCCGAGAAACCCGACTGGGAGAGAGGCAATGAAACCGCATCTTTGCGCAAACGAACCCAACCTGTCGACGCGTCACCGGCTGACCGACATCTCCCGCGCCCGCGTTCGGTTTGACTCGGCGAACCACTACTGACGCACTCGACGCCCTCAGAACCACCGCAGCCGCAGTTGCCGCTGATCATCGAGCTGCGGACGCAGCGATCGCGTGCGCAGAACACGCTTGAGCACACGGTCCTCCTGGCCGTAGTCGAACTGGTCGACCGACTGCCCTGCTCTCGCTGCGGCGGCATACTTGGGCGGATTGCCCAGCTCCCACGCGATCGTGCGCTGCAATCCGTCGTCGAAACTCACCACCTCATGGTACCCGAGGTCGTGACGGAGGCGCGAGGTGTCGACATCGATCGAGTACTCGAAATTGACGGCCTGCTGGAGGTAATCGGGGAGGTGATCGCTCGGGATCGCGATAATCTTGCCGGCCCAGTGCATGGCCTCTGCGAGATTCTCGATCCACTCCATCTCGGTGAAAGCGATCGGCTCGCCGACATTGTAAATCTTCCCGGCGGCTTCAGGGTTGAGGACCGCGGTCACTATCGCGTGATCGCAGTTGTCGCGGAAACCGCGCAGGCCGCGCCAGTGGACCTGGGCGCGGTCGATCATGATCGCGGGGCGGCGGTCCGCCATCCGCTTGACATAGGTGTAGAGGCGGTGCTGACGGTCGTTGGGACCGTAAACCATCGGGAAGCGCAGGCAGGTGGCGGGAATGGAGGAGTTCATGACCACCTGTTCAACATGGATCTTCTCGTAGTCGTAGAAGACGTGATCGGGGCCGACCTGTTCGCGGAAGAGGTACCGGCTCTCGCGCAGGGGAGAATCTTCGGTGAGACGCTCGGAAACGGCGCGGCCGAATTCCTTGCCCAGCAGGAGCCCGAAGTTCCTGTAGACATCGCAGGTGCTTACCACCACCAGCCGCCCGGCAATACCGTTCATGACGCCGACAAGGTCGCGGGCATGACGCTCGGTGAGCGCGGTGATGTCAACGGCCACATCGGGGCGGAATGCCGCGAATTCGGCACGGTGGGCCGAGAGATTGGCCCGGTCGCCATGAATGTGCCGCACACCGTCCGGCACACCTTCCTCCGTCTGGCCGCGGTGGAATACGGCTACCTGATGGCCTGAATCAATAAGTTCGGCCAGCGCCGACAGTCCGATAAACCGCGTACCGCCAATAAATAGGATATTCATGATGCCTGCTCCACTCCCCGTAAAATCGTTGCCCAAGGGTCGCTTGTCGACTACTTTGTCTCCCGTCTGCTTTATACGCGACAATTGCGGGCAGGAGTTAGCGTCATATTGCGGGAAATTCTATGGTGGAAATCAAGACCGCGCGACTGATTGTTCGTCAAGCGACACAGGACGATGTAGCCGCTATCGTGGACTACGTCCAGCGTAACCGGTTGTACCTGCAGCCGTTTGAGCCGGTGTTTCCGCAGTCATACTTCGAGGAACCGTACTGGCGGGATCGGGTGGGACAGCCTCGGCCGGCGTTTGAGCCCGATGGACGGCTGGATCTGTTCGCTTTCAAGGCGGTTGACATCGGGCGGGTCATCGGGCGGTTGACCTTCTCAAACCTTGTACGCGGAGCATTTCAGGCCTGCCACCTCGGGTTCTCGATCGATGAAGTTGAGCAGGGCAAAGGATATACGACCGAGGCGGTACAGGCAGCGGTGGCGTATCTCTTCCGCGAGTGCAATCTGCACCGCGTGATGGCGAACTACATGCCCCGCAACAAGGCGAGCGGAGCCGTCCTGGCCAAAGCCGGGTTCACCATCGAGGGGGAGGCCAAGGCGTACCTGAGGATCAACGGGGTATGGGAGGACCACATTCTGACGAGCCTGATCAACGCAGAGTGGCGGGAAGGGTAGATCTCACAAAAGAAGATCTCACAAAAGAAGAAGGCACGACCGCAAAAGGCCGTGCCCTACAATCTTCGTCACCCTGAGCGTAGTCGAAGGGTGACGCTTGGGGATCCAATGCGTTTGGGTAGGTCAACGGCAAGAGCGCAGAGGCTCTTGCTCTGCAAGACTATTCTTCAATAAAAATGCATTCCTCGGGGCAGCTCTCGGCGGCCTCGCGGACGGCATCTTCTTCGTCAGCCGGGACTTCGTCGACGATCACGTCGGCCTGGTCGTTGGCGTTCATTTTGAAGACGGCCGGGCAGAGCTCTTCGCAGATTCCGTCGCCGCTGCACAGATCGTGGTCGACTCGCACCTTCATCGTAACCTCCTTAGGTTTACTCAAGCAGTATATACAGCCTGCTTTGCCGGTTTTGGGCAAAACGCGTTGATTTTCCGCTGCTTTCCGATGGTATACACCGGGAAGTCGAATTTGATGCGAAGCATACAAAAATCGCCGGGGAAGTCAAGGCCGGCTTTTGACTTCTGTCAAGTCCGCCCGACTTTTTTTGGAGAGAAGAACTACACCGGGAAAAGCGTGTTGTAGGGTAGTACAGGCTGATTCTTCCCGACTCTGTCCAAGCCGGAGGCCGTGGTGAGCCAAAGACTTAGGCGGTCCACCCGGTCGTAAGGCACGACTGATATCGCGCCGGCGGAGGGCAAGGTCGGCGACCGGCCGACCCCTCAATAATTGCAGTCAACTGTACGATAATGGTTTATAGGAGCCATCCAAATGAGATTCGAGAACATCGTAGAAGCGAACGGCTACACGCCGCTGGTTCGGGTAAACCGCCTGACCGACTCGCAGTCGGCCACGATTTACCTGAAAATGGAGAATTTCAACCCGGCCCATTCGGTCAAGGACCGTATCGGGGCCTCGATGATCCTGGCCGCCGAGCGATCGGGGGACCTGAAGCCGGGGATGACCATTGTCGAGCCGACCTCGGGGAACACCGGGATCGCGCTTGCGATGGTGGCCGCGGCTAAAGGTTACAAGTGCATCCTGACGATGCCGGACACGATGTCAATCGAGCGGCGGGCATTGTGCCGCCAGTTCGGCGCGACGCTTGTGCTGACACCGGGTTCGGAGGGGATGCGCGGATCGATCGCTAAGGCGCGGGAAATTCTGGCCGAAGGGAACGCCTGGATGCCGATGCAGTTTTCCAACCCGGCCAACCCCGAAATTCACCGCGCGACAACCGGCCGGGAGATTATCGATGATCTCGGCGGAATCCACCTCGATGCCTTCCTCTCGGGCGTCGGCACGGGGGGCACGATCGCGGGCGCCGGCGGGTTGCTTAAGGAAAAGTACGGCTGCAGGGTAATCGCGGTCGAGCCGAAAGATTCACCGGTGCTCTCCGGTGGCACACACTCGCCCCACAAGATTCAGGGAATCGGGGCGGGATTTGTGCCGGACAACTATAACCCGGATATAGTCGATGAGATCATTCAGGCGACCAATGACGACGCTTTCGCGATCGCCAAAGAGCTGGCCTTGCAGGAAGGGCTGCTGGTCGGGATTTCATCGGGGGCGATCACCTGGGCCGCCATGCAGGTGGCCAGGCGGCTCGGTCCGGGCAAGACGATTGTGAGTATAATCTGCGACACGGGCGAACGGTACCTGTCGACACTGCTGTTTGACAAAGAACAGGCCTAGCACCAACACTCGGAGAGCATATGCTGGCGACCATTGAAGACATTCGGGCGTGTTTCCGCAACGATCCGGCCTGCAGGAACATCGAGTTTCTGCTGTACCCGGGGTTTCATGCCATCACCGCGCACCGGTTCATTCATCTGCTCTACCGGGCGCGGATCCCGTTCCTGCCGCGGCTGCTGTCGCAGGTAGTCCGGTTCTTCACGGGTGTGGAGATCCATCCCGGCGCGACCGTCGGCCCGGGATTTTTCATCGATCACGGCATGGGAGTCGTGATCGGGGAAACCGTAGTGATCGGCCGCGACTGCGTGCTGTTCCACAATGTTACCCTTGGAGGCACCGGCAAGCACCACGGCAAGCGGCACCCGTCGCTGGGTGACAACGTGTTTGTCGGAACAGGTGCGATTCTGCTGGGGCCGATCACGGTCGGCGACAACGTCCGCATCGGCGCCAACAGCTTCATCGTGATGCGCGACGTGCCGTCGGAAACGACCGTAGCCGGCGTACCAGCCCGGATTGTGCGCCGTGGGCGAGTAAAGGTGGACGAGGAATTGCCGGAGACGGTTCTGCATCCGGAGCGGAGCGCGCACGTAGAAATCGGCGGGATGAACCGCAAACCGAAAATCCGCGAAGTGCGCCCACAGCCCGGAAACGGCGAGGAAGAGCAGGGACGGGCGGCGATCGGGGGGTAACGAACCGCTTCTCGGACATGATCAAATGAGTATGCAAGGCAGGACAACGCGTCCTGCCTTTCTTCTGTCTGCCCGCGGGTACGGTTCCGCAGATTCATCTGAAAGAAACAAACACGGGGGAGCGGTCGTTTTACCAGTGGGCACGGGCGCGGTGGCATTCACCCGCCCGGAAGAGTACGCTTTCCGTTCCTTTTTCACCACGGTGTTTCATCGTTCCGCCGATGCCGGTTCCGGCCCGCGAGCTTCGCCTCGTGCCGTCATGATTGCTGGCGTCGGCGGATAGCGCACCATTGAGCAGGTGGGGAGGAGCAAAGGAACGAGAGGCGAGAACTGGTAATTACGCACAGGTTAACCGAGAGCAAGGAGGACGGAATGCGAGGGAACAAATTGAGCGGCACACGCGGCATGTGGCTGATGGCCATAGCGGCCGTGGTGCTGCTTGCCGCAGTTGGAACGGTCGTGACCGCGCAAAGTCAGAACCAGCAGAATCAGCAGTGGCGGACGGCCGAACAGAACCGGCAGCAGGCGCAGGGAACCGAGTACCAGCACGCTCGGGAAATGATCGGGGCCGATGTGTTCGACCGCAACGGGGCGCGGCTCGGCAGTTTTGAGGATATCGTGCTGGATGAGAACCACGAACGGGTGCTCTACGCGGTGATCTCGGAGGGAGCAGGCATGAGCCAGGGAGGCGACAGACACGCCATCCCGTGGTCCATGGTGCAATTCCAGCCGCAGAACAACCGGGTGATTCTCCCGGTCGACAAGTCCTCGTTTGACAACCGCCAGGGAATCGGCACCGATTACCCGAACCCGCAGCTTGACCAGTCCGCCCAGCGGTGGACGAGCGTGCAGCAGTGGGAGCAGATTCCGGCGTCGGACGATACCCGGAGCAGAAGTCGGGACGCCGACCGTGATGATGACGGGAACATTTTCAAACGTCAGCAGGACCGGTCAAACCGTGATCGGCAGGCCGATCGGGACATGGACGGCAACACATTCAAGCAGCAGCAAGGCAATCGGGATCGACAAACCGGCCAGACGACCGCTCGCGCCGGTGATGATCGGGAGATGCGCAAAGTCAGTGACCTGCTGGGGATGACGGTCCAGTTCAGAGATGGCGGCTCATCCGGCGACAACTTCGGCTACTACGAGGAGGATAACGGCGCGTGGACAAACGGGCGCACTCGAGGCTCGTCGTCTCAGCCCCGAGGCAGCGTTGATGATCTGCTGATTCACCGCGATGGCGCGGTGGACATGGCGCTGGTGGAGCCCAATTCGGACTTCATGCAGATAGGGACGGACGAGTTCATCGTGGTGCCGTGGGATCGGTTCGATTTCCAACCGCAGCAGGGAATGGCAATGGTCGATCTGACGTCGGATGAAGCGCACAGCCTCGTGATTGAGGAGCGCGCGGTCACCC
This sequence comes from Candidatus Zixiibacteriota bacterium, assembly GCA_041742355.1. GTDB lineage: Bacteria > Zixibacteria > MSB-5A5 > GN15 > FEB-12 > JAGNLV01. The sequence continues at coordinate 24,778 of JBGSIV010000064.1, read as the reverse complement.
GATTTAACGATCCGAACTACCGAAACCGGTTCTTTGCCGATGCCGGCATTGACGAGCCGTTTTCTAGGCGGGATACCCGGTCGCCCGCAGGCACGCGATCGATGGCCAATATGCCGGAGATGGAACAGTGGTCGGATTTCGCGAGCCAGTGCCTTGGCCGTGGCCTGAGCCGTCAGAACCAGGTGGTTGAAGGCCGCGTGCTGAGCGTCGGGACGCTGCGGACGAGTCCGGATGCGGAGGCGCCGGACGGCCGTGCGTTCACGGTCGAAACGCCCAATAACCGCGATATGCGGATCTACCTCGGGCCCGATGCCCTCGTTCCGCAGGATTTGAACCTCGAGCGCGGGGCGCAGGTGACGGTCCGGGGGGCTGAGTGCGAGATCGACAACCGCGACGTAATGGTGGCCAGTTCGATCGAGTTCGACGGGAAGTCCTATACGTTGACCGATCAGGACGGCGTGCCGCACTGGATGCCCGAGAATCAACAGCAGGAGCGGATGCGCCAGCGGTAAGCATCAGGGAATACGAATCGAGCCTGAATAGCAGACGCCGGCCTGTCGAGGGCCGGCGTTTTAGTGTCCGGGAACCGATGCAAAGCGTGAGCGAAGGACAAGCATCTATCCGGCGAAAAACATGGGGCGACAACCACTTGCCCGAACCCTCGGAGCTGCAGGCCGGATCTGGCCGAAGGGCGCGGAATTTCGCGTTTGCGGCCGGCCGGACCGCTGACTCCATGTGGGCCATGGATCGGGATGGCGGAAACAAAAGGCCGCAGCGGGTCGTTTCAGATAGCACAGCGAGCGAATCAATCTGCTGTTTGTCTTCCATCGGATAATCATCCGGTCACTTCACGGACACGTCGAAATTACACCCATTGCCGCCTACAGCCTTCGATCGATTGTCTCCTTGGGACTTTGCTGCGGGGAGCGGCGATCGGACTCTTACCGAAACTGAGCTCACGGAACAGGTGTGGGATAAACCGTCGGAATTGAGTAGAGAACAAAGAATTGCAGAACAAGGAGGTTCGCATGCTTAGAACACGCGCACGCACCAACCGGAATGGTTGGATCGCGGTAGTCGTGGCGGTGATGCTTTTGTTTGGCCTGGGGTCGATGGTCACGGCCCAGCGAGATCAGCAGGGCAATCAGGACGAAAACCGGCAGCAGAGCAGCCAGCAGAACCAGCAGAGTGACAAAGCATCGGCGCAGATGCAGAATCACGTGCTGGCCAATGACCTGATAGGCACCAGCATCCACAGTCAGCAGGGTGAAGAACTCGGCAAGCTGGAGGATGTGGTGTTCGACGAGCAGCACAAAGAGGTCGCGTACATAGTCATGTCGAGCGGCGGATTCCTCGGGATCGGCGGCGACCGCCACGCCCTGTCGTGGGATCTCGTCACGCCCGACCTGTCGCAGGATCGGATAACGATCCCGATCAGCAAGGACGTCCTCAACGACAAAGAAGGCTTCGGCGACCAGTGGCCGCGCGCCAAGAACGATCCGAACGTGCTTTCGATGGCCGATGCGTCGCAGAGCATGAGCAGCCAGACCATGAATGGCCAGAGCAGCCAGAGCAGCCAGAGCATGAATGGGCAGAGCCAGAGCGGCTCCATGTCGGGCGGCGAGTCTTCGGAAGAGGCGTTTGAAATGCGCAAGGCCAGCAACATGATCGGCATGGATGTGCAGTTCAGCAGCAGCCGTACCGGTACAAGCGACATGACTGACCCGAGCCGTCGCACGGAAGAGACTCGTCAGCCGGGTGACGAGCAGAGCGGCGTGTATGGCGACGCTGAGGCCGACGCGGACGCGGACGCGGACGCCGACCGGAACGGCGATATCGATGTCGATGTCGACGCCAGCGTGCGCACCAACGGCGACCAGGAGTATGGCGAGAACGCCGGCCAGATCGACGATCTGCTCCTGAGTAACGAAGGTCGACTTGAAATGGCGCTCATACAGCCGAACTCCGATTACTTCGAGAATATCGAGGACAATCAGCTCGTGGCGATTCCGTGGACGAGGATGAGCGTCATGCCGATGGATCAGATGGCGGTGGCCAACCTGTCGAAGTCGGACGCGCAGCAGCTGACAGTGCAGGACGACCAGATCAACCGTCTTGACGATAACGAATTCCGCCGCGACTTCTATTCCTCGATCGGCGAAGACATGGGCGCCTCGGGGATGGTGCTCGGCCAAACCAACGGCACCGATCGTATGAACGGTGCTAACGGCCATATGAACGGCTCCACCAACGGCAGCACTAACGGCAAGTCGCAGACGTCCCAGTCGGCCCAGCAGGATCTGCAGAAGTGGTCGAGCTTCGCGATGCAGTGCCTGGGTGATGATCTGGACAAGTCGGATGAGACCATTGAAGGGACGATCCACAACGTCGGCACCATGTACACCGGCCAGCAGGCGGAAGCGCCGGATGGGCTGCGCTTCGTGGTGCGCACCGACGATGATGAGCGGATCACCGTCTATGCCGGCCCGCGCGACCAGGTGGCCCAGGATCTGAACTTCTATCGGGGTGACCATGTGACGATTGAGGGTGCCCGCTGCCAGATCGACAACGAGCAGGTGGTGGTGGCAACTTCGATCAAGAACGGAAACCGCGAGTACGAACTGACGTCCAAGAACGGCGTGCCGAAGTGGGAAGCCAAGAACGGCAGCTCGCAGCAGAAGTCTGATCAGAAGAAGCAGGACAAGCAGGACAAGCAGCAGGGCGGCCAGCAGGAACGCCCGGGCGGTCGCTGAGCGGAACCGTCAGGTTAGAAACAGGCCCATTTCACTTCAGAGGAAATCGCCGGCGAGTTACGCGCCGGCGATTCTCCGCGTGAAGGATGGCGCCAGGGTACGGCGGTGAGACACAGTGGGGCGCCTGGGAAAGGCGTGATGGGCAGTGGCCGGGTTCTGCGCAATGGGAGAGCAGATCGACCGGCGGTTCATATACAGACAATCCGGGGAAGGAGAATCGTATGCGGGTAGACTTCGCGCTACGGCCGCTGTGTGTCTCGGTCATGGCGCTGGCGCTGCTGGCGCCGATCGCGTCAGCCGCACCTTCCGGCATAGCCGGTCAGGCGATCCGGTGGATGGCGGCGCAGCAGGCCGATACCGCCGACACCATGCGCCAGCAGCAGAACCAGTCGAGCCGGGAGCAACAGAAGCAGCAGCAGCGGCAGAAGGAGCAACAGGAGAAGCAAGGGACGCAATCGGCAAAGATGCAGAACAGCGTGCTGGCGGCCGACTTGGTCGGGATGGATGTCTATAACCACAAGAACGAACAGATCGGCAAGTTGGACGATATCGTGTTCGACCACCAGCACCAGCGGGTTGCGTACGCGGTGCTGAGCACCGGCGGATTCCTCGGGATCGGGGCGAACGACTACGCCGTGCCGTGGGACCAGGTGCAGGCGCAGCTGTCGGAGGGCAGGGTGATTGTGCCGATCGACAAGGCGACGCTGGAAGGCAGTCCGACGATCGAGGACGAGGAGAACAAAATGCAGAAGGCGTCAGAACTGATCGGTAGCAAGATTCGCCTGAGCGGGCCGACTCAGCCGACGCAGCCGCGAGACGACGATGGATTCCTCGGCGATCTCACCGGTGACGACGAATCCGCGGGTGAAATCGATGACCTGCTGCTGAGTAACGACGGACGCCTGGAGATGGCGATCATCCAGCCCGATGAGGAAGTGTTCCCGGATGTTCGGGAGTACAACCTGCTCGCCGTGCCGTGGTCCAGAATGCAGGTAACTGCCGAAGAGGAAATGGTGGTGGCGAATTTCGAGCAGTCGCAGGCGCAGGACTTGGCGGTGAGCCAGTACGAATTGGATAGCCTGGATGATCAGCAGTTCCGTGGGCAGATCTACTCTGCTCTGGGCGAGCAGTCACCGCAGATCGCCGCAACGAACGGCTCGGGGCAGAACGGTCAGCAGGGCCAGGCAATGCAGCGGTGGTCGAGCTTCGCCGAGCAGTGCCTGGGGCAGGATCTGTCCAATGCCGATTCGACGATCTCGGGGACCATCATGAGCCTGATGCCCGCCAGCCAGAGCCGTCCAAACGAGATGAATGGCCAGAACGGGCAATCGCGGCAAAGTGGCTCAGCCGACGATTTGAAGTTCACCCTGACGACGGGCGACAACCAGCAGGTAACAGCCTACGCCGGTCCGAAGAGCGCGGCGCCGGGGCTGCAGTTGTCCGAGGGGGACCGGGTGACGCTGCGTGGGACCGCTTGCGAGCAGGACGGGCAGCAGGTGTTCGTGCCGGCCTCGATTGAGCACAACGGGCAGACCTACGAGTTGAGCCAGCAGAACGGCGCCCCGAAATGGGAGCCGAAGAACGGCGGTTCGCAGCGGAAGTCGGATCAGCCACCGCGGGCCAGACCACAGGGCGGCAGGTAACACGCGGGGGAAAGGGAAGCATTGTGAAGGAACAGTGGCGGTGCCAGGAACGATTCTTCGGCGGCGGAGCGCCGGCGCCGGGAGTGGAACATGGACACCGATAGCTGTTGTTTTAGGAGTATGGCGCCCGCATCCCGCGGGCGTTCTACTGTGGAGGGGATCGACCCCACGCCAATCATCGCGCAGTGGAGTAACGCGTTCCGAAAGGAGGACGAACATGCGTATGAGAAATACGCTTGCGACCTTATGTGCCATGGTACTCGGGCCGGTATTGGCGCTGAGCAGCAATATCACCGGTGCGCCGGCGACCAGCGCCGGAGTCACCTGGATGGTGGCTCAGCAGCAGCAGGATACGTCGAAGGCGAAAGACACTACGAAGCAGAAGAACCAGCAGAAGCAGAAGCAGGGCCAGAACGGCCAGCAGCGGCAGAACGGCCAGCAGAGCGCCGGGCAGGCCGGGCAGATCGAGGCCAAGCCGGTGCTGACGACCAAGGTGCAGGACAAGGAGCCCACCGACACGCTGCAGAGCAACGCCCAGGTGCAGGCCGACAGCGTGATCATGTGGACGCAAATTGAGGGCGTTGAGGAGGGTGACTCGGTGATGGTCAAACACGTGTGGCGGCACAACGGCCAGGAAGCCTTCACGGTCGAACTGCCGGTGAAGGGTCCGACCTGGCGCACCTGGAGCTACAATTCGATCGACCCGGACGAAGCGGGTGAGTGGGAAGTTGCAGTGATGGGTCCGAACAACGAAGAACTGGCGACTATGCAGTTCACGGCCGCCCCGCCAGGTGGTTCCAGCCCGCAGGCTCGGGCCGATGGTCAGAGCCAAATGAACGGGCAGTCGCGGCAGAATGGCCAAAGCAGCGGGCAGCAGAACGGCCAGGCACGCCAGAATGGCCAGTCGGGGCAGATGGGCCGCGATACGGCCCGTCAACCGCAGACGGACCAGCAGCGCAACGGTCATTCCGGGATGAACGGCAAGTCCGGAATGAGCGGTCAATCGGGCCAGCAGGGCCAGGCAATGCAGAAGTGGTCGAACTTCGCCGAGCAGTGCCTGGGGCAGGATCTGTCTAATGCCGACTCGACGATCTCGGGGACCATCATGAGCCTGATGCCCTCCAGTCAGAGCCGTCCGACCGGGATGAACGGCCAGAATGGCCAAAACGGTCAGTCGGGCCAGAACGGTCAGTCCGGCCAGAGTGGCCAGTCGGGTCAGAGCCAGCTGCCGGGACAGATGGGCCGGATGGGGCAGAGCGGACAGAGCGGACACAGTGGCGCCATGGCTGAGGATCTCCGCTTTACTCTGACGACGGACAACAACCAGCAGGTAACGGTCTATGCTGGTCCGAAGAGCCAGGCGGCTCAGGGTCTGACACTGTCGGCCGGTGACGAAGTGACGCTCAAGGGGATGTCGTGCCAGCAGGACGGTCAGCAGGTGTTCGTGCCGGCGTCGATTGAGCACAACGGGCAGACTTACGAGTTGACCGACAAGAACGGCGCCCCCAAGTGGGAAGCCAAAAACGGCATAAATGGAAAGAATGGCCAGAACGGCCAGCAGAAGAAGCCTGATACCCAGCGTCAGCAGCCGGATACAGGTCGTACGGGCTCTCCCGACTCACCGTCGGGACGCTAAGCAATCCTGACGACTTTTGCAAACGTGAGTACACAGACCGCCGGTCCTGTCGAAAGACACGCCGGCGGTCATTTTGTGAGAAGATCCGATTGCGGACATTTCGGTGGACTCCGCGGAGACAGGAACGTATCTTCGCCGAATGGATGACATTCGTCGTATTACAGGGGCGAATCGCATTGCCTGGAATCAGGCAACGTCGGTTCACCAGCAGCAGCGGAAGGAAGACCTGCGGGAGAAATTCGCACAGCCGGGGTTTTCCGTTTTGGATGAGCTGCTGACCGCCAAGCTCCAGGAGATTGGCGTGGACGGCAAGGCGGTGGTTCAGCTCGGCTGCAATAACGGTCGAGAACTGCTGTCGGTGATGAATCTCGGGGCGGCGGTGGGGCTTGGGATCGACATCTCCGATGCCGCGATTATCGAGGCGCAGGGGCTGGCCGAGGTAGCCGGGACCAACTGCCGATTCGTGCAGAGCGATGTGTATGACATCGGCCGCGAATGGGACGGGCGGTTCGATCTCGTGCTGATCACGATCGGCGCGCTCTCGTGGCTGCCCGATCTGGGGCGGTTCTTCTCAATCGTGGCCCGGTTAATGCGCCCCGGCGGGGAACTGCTGATCTACGAGATGCACCCGTTCACGTACGTGTTCGCGGCGCCGGACGAGGCGGAGTATGATGCCACCAACCCCTTGCGGGTTGCTTATCCGTATTTTCGGACCGACCCCTGGGTCTCGACGGATGGGATCGACTATGTCGGCCGGACGAAGTACGAGTCGGCGCCTGGTTACAGCTACACCCAGAAATTCAGCGATGTCATTAATCCGATTGCGGGGACGGGCCTAATACTTCGGGAGCTGCACGAGTACCCGCACGATATCGCCAACCTCTGGGTGCACCTGGAACCGTTGCAGGCTATCCCGCTGTGCTACCTGCTGCGAGCTACAAAGCCGTGATGGGCGGGGATCGATCCGTCGGAATGAACGCGGCACATTCTCGAAACAATCGCGGCAGGGTACGGTTGAACGTATAGAGCAAGGTCGCGGGACAAGCGCGGCAACGGCCGCTGTGTCCTGCGCTGATATTTTGCCGGCACGTTTCGCGCGTGCAGAAAAAGGCTGGGCTGCTGACGGTTTCGGTGCAGTGCAAGCGTGACGGGATCTCAGAGTCTGGATGACACGCTGAGTGGAGAGAGTCAGAGAAACATTGGAGGACGTCATGAGTCAGGTCAAAGAGGGAGATGCCGTAAGTGTTCACTACACCGGGAAACTACCGGACGGAACGGTGTTCGACAGCTCGCGGGAGCGCGAACCGTTGCAGGTAAAAGTAGGGGCCGGGGAAGTGATTCCCGGGTTCGAACAGGGGTTGGTGGGCATGGAAGTCGGAGACAACAAGACGGTGACGCTGACGCCGGATGAGGCCTATGGGTACCGCCGGGAGGATCTAATAGTCGACGTCGACGCCAACCAGTTCCCGGACAACGTCAAGCCGCGCATAGGCCAGCGGCTTCAGGTCCGTCAGCCGGACGGGAGCCTGGTTAACGTCCAGATCACCGGGATCGAAGATGGCACGGTAACGCTGGATGCCAACCATCCCCTTGCCGGCGAGACGCTGATTTTCGACATAGAATTGGTGGCGATCAACTAGCTATCGATTGACCGATATTGTCTGGCGGCGCGGATACTCCGTCTGCGCCGCTTTTTGCTGATGGGTTTTCCCGGGGGAGATGCGGGGGCGATGGATGATACGCCAGGGGTGAGCAAGCAATAGAAGCACACGGCGCGGCGGACCGGCCGGTGGTCGCGGCGCAAATACGGGAGGCGGGCAAAATGAAAAAGTCAACACAATGGTGGCTGGGTGTCGGGGTCGTTCTCGCGGGACTCTTCTTCGCGGGTGCGGTGGCGGTGATGTGGCTCACTGATGACACGGTGCAGCAGGAGGACGGTACACCGCGCGACCCGGCCGATTCAATCATACAGAATCAACCGCCCGATGTCGATCGCGTCTCTATCGAGTGGTCGGGCGTACCCGGTAGCGGGCGGGCGCACCTGACCGACCGGGTACTGCAAACGCTGATCTGGTAGATGCAGCTATCGAATGAAGTGGTTCATGTTCTGTCGCGTCGGCGGGGAGTCGGGATACTCGCGCGGGAAACCGAGCGGCGTGACGGTGGCAACATAGTGCCCGGGAGGAATGCCGAGACGGGTCTTGATCAACGGCTGATCCATGTCCCCCATCCAGCAGGTGGCCAGGCCGAGATCCCAGGCGGCAAGCAGAAAGTGGTAGACGGCAACGGCGCCGTCGACCACGACATGAGCCGTACGCGCGGTGTCGATGCACACGGCGACCGCAACGGGTGCGCGGCCGATCGGCTCGCTGGCCGATTCGCGGACGCCCGCGAGGAAACGGAGGTCATCGGGGTCGCGCACAATACGATAGTACTGCGGCTGGTTGTTGTACGCGGTAGGCGCGAAACGGCAGCTGTCTATGATGCGGTGGATGAGAGCGTCGGGGACGGGATCGGCGGTGAATTCCCGGATACTGCGGCGGGTAGTGAGGAGATTGCCGCCGGAGCGGAACTGGGCGATCGGGTGGGCGAAGTGCTGGAATTCGAGGATGCGGCCCTCGGGATCGCGGGCGAAGAACTGGTAGATGCGATACCGGTCGTTGTAGCGCGGAGGAGCCACCGCGATACCGCGAAGCCGTCCGAACAGGCGATCGACCGCCTGCGGAGTGTCGTAGAAGAAGGTGAGCATGACATCGGTCTGGGGGGACTCCCGCTCGCAGAATCCGACGAGGAGATTGTCGTGGCGGAGAATCACGCAGTCACCCTGGTCAAGCCAGACAGTGCAGTCGATCTGCCCGGTGTAGAACTCGATAGTCTCACCAAGCTGGCCTGTTCGGAGAAAGAGAATGCCACTCATGGTCCGGCTCCCGGCGTAAGAGTGATGATCGGGGCGGCTTTACTGGTTCTTGAGCACAACGGTAGCCAGTAACACGCCGGCAATCAGGACGGTGATCACGGCGATGACGATGAAGGCCATTCGGCCCTCGCCGATACCATACGAGGTGCGGTAGGGATCAATCGGCAGGAGGTGGTCGTTGGCCCGGCGATCGACATTGCGTTTGAAACGAATGCGGTTGTTGTCGAACTTCTCGATCATTTCCCATCCGGCCCGCGATTCTTCCTGGCGGAGTTTCTCGACAACCTCCCGTTTGCTGAAGGCCCCGGTCAGCGAACGGACGATCTTGAATTCCCAGCCTTCGAGGTCGTTTGTGCCATAGGCAGTCAATCGTTCCTCCTCTTCCTGTTCCTGTAGACGTCGCTTGCGGGCGGCAGCAGCCGCGGCAGCTCCACTCATTTTGCTCTCCTTCTTACACCGGAATATACCGGGGTGCTGGGCGGCGTATTCAACCAAAAACGCACAATAAACTTGACTGAGCCTGTCGGGATTGCGACCATGGCGAAACAATGGCAGCAGTAGTGCAAACGATACCGATGTGGGAGCGACACCCAAGTCTGGTTCACGGGTATACGGCCCGGGAACTGGGGAATCTGTCCTACCGGACAGCTTCGAGGGCCGAAGCTACCGAGCGGCGAGTGCGTTTGGCAGGTACGCTGGGGGTTGAACCTTCGCGGCTGTTCTCGATCCCGTTGCGGCACACCAATCGGGTGGCTGTACTTCGGGATGAGTCTTTTCTCTCGCGGTTGGATGACCGCGGATACCTGGCGGCCGAGCCGGGGGAGATAATCGAGTGGCCGAACCTGACGCCCGAGTTGTATGCAGAAATCCCGAAGGACCGTGAGTACATCGACGGCGTGGTTTTCAACGTGGCGGGAGTGTACTCGCTGGTAATCACGGCCGATTGCGCGGCGGTGGCGTTCTTCGACCCGAGACTTGGCATCTGCGGGAACGCGCACATCGGGCTGGTGGGGGCGATCAACCAACTGGCCAAAGCGATGGTAGCGGCGATGGTTGAGAGCTTCGGAAGCGATCCGACCGACATGGAGGCAGTAATATTTCCGAGTATCCGTCAGTGCCACTACGATACATCGAATTCGCGGACATGGCAGCGGATCAGGGCGAATGTGTTCGCGGCGTATGGTGAGCGGAGCCCGTTCTACTCATCGGGACACTTCGATCTGCCGGGGTTCATTCGGCAGCAATTGCTTGAAGCCGGTATGTGTGATGGAAAGGTCATCGATACGGGTATATGCACTGTGTGCGAGTTCGACCGGTTCTTCTCGCACGTTGGCGCCGGGAACGCCGAGGCGCAGGCAGTGGAGGGGAGATTTGGCGCCATCATCGGGATGCGACCGATGTAACTGAACTGACGGTATTCATGTCTTGAAGCGCAGACAAAGAAGCCCCCGGCTGATCCAGAGCCGGGGGCCTTCAGTTTTGTGCTGTTGCGCTGATTATGCGGGGCAGGCAACCGGCGCAAGTCCAGCCTTGAACAGGAAGTTAACGAGATAGGTGAGGTCGCTGACAATGACCGAGCCGGAGGCATCGACGTCCGCTTCCTGCATGCAGACCGGGGTCGCACCCCCCTTGAAGAGAAAAGCGACGAGAAAGGTGAGGTCGGCGACATTGACTTCCCCCACATTATCGACATTCCCACGGGCACCGATACAGCAGTTGGCAAGGAGACCGTGGGGGCCGGCGCCGCTGGGCGTGACGCCATGGCACACCGAGCACTTGTTCAGGGTGCCGGCGTATCCCTGCAGCGCGATATTCTGGAGATTGTCGCGGGGCTGGCCGCTGGGCACAATGGCGTGGGGCTCGCCGTGGCAGGCGCTGCAGAACAGCCCGCCGTGCCCGCGCGATTCACGGAACAGCTTGCCGGGCTCTTCGGCGTACTGCGGGCCGTGACACGCCGCCGAGCCGCACTGCGGCTCCTCCAACCAGGGGATACGACCGTCCGAGATGCTCTCCCCAACTTCGGTGACACTGCCGTGGCAGGTCTGGCAGGTGAATCCGTGCTCGGTCTTCATGACGTCCCGCAGGCACTGAGTGTTGGGCCCGGGGTGACATTTGTAGCAATCATTGGTAATGCCCCCGTGCTGTTTATGGATCGCCTCTGAGAGGGATGGCACGCCGGATTGGCCGGGGGTACCCAGGGCGTTGGAGGAGTGGCAGGACGCACAGAGGATCGGCTTGTTGGCCGGGTCAAAACCGCCTTCGGCATCGTGCTCGTTGAGGATCTCCTGTTCGCTTGCATGGCAGCCGGCACTGACACAGTTGATTTCGTTGGATACCGGGACGACACTCTGGGTGGTGGCCAGCGGCTGACCGGCATGGTCATACAACGTGAGCAAACCGAGCTGGAAGGGATCCTCGTGAACGAGGTCGGCATCCTGGAACGGGGTGATGGGAACGCCGGTGATGGAAAAGTGATCCGTCTCAGCGCCCATGTCACCGGAAAGGCCGTTTCCGGTGAGGCCGATGTCGGGCGGCAGGTCGACACCGAAGATGAGGTTCTCGTAGTCCCAGAAGTCAGTCTTGCCTGCCGAGAAAGTGTTGCCGGGGATTTCGTAGGAAACGCGCAGATCTGTAGTGACCACCTGCGGAAGGTTGAGGGCATCGCCAACGTGAATCACCTGGGCGCGTATGTTGTTGAACGGCGGGAGGACGACGAGGGTACCGAAGTACTTGTTGCTGCAGTGCATGCCAAGGTCGTTCCAGCCGATGACAATGTGTTCGCGAGCGGCGAGGGAGGCGCTGACACACAGGAGCAGAGTGCAGACCACAATCCGCTTCATTGGTACCATCCTTGATTGGTGATATTGTAGTACCTGAGTATACCGGTCGGTCCTTCCGTCGGCAAGCTGTTTGTGACTAAGTGGATCTATGAAATAGAAAATTCACGACGAAGCTGCACTCAAAAGTGTTGGATCGAAGACCACCGGCTTCGAGCGCAGCGGGTCGCCTCTTCCAAGATCGGGCGTGCGACGGAGGCCGCTTCAGGAACATGCGGGCGGCAGCCTGTCGGCATCGAACACCAAAGTCACGAGGCCGACTGGGTTGGAGACGACAGCATGCAGTCGAAGGAGCGGTCGGCATTCACTTCATCCTAGCGGTCCGAGGGAAATCCTCCCCCGATGCGGTGGTTTGCAATGAAAGGGACACTCCGGGCGGGTGAAAGCTCTAACGGCATCATCGAAACTTAACCGTTGCTGTCAAGCGGAACCATCGGTGGGGTTCCTCTCGATGGTGCATAATCAATTGTCAGATAATGGGATGCCATCTGCGACCAGCAACTTGCCGGGAGACTGGCAGGTTCGGGGCAATAGGTGCGCATACCACGCAGCGAAAATAGATAAAACAAACTGCGTTCTGATTCGTCAGTACTTACATAAATAACAAAGAGCAGGGTCCTTATCAATGGAGGCCGGATCGATATGTCCAAAAGAATAGCTGTTCTACTCGTGGTGTCGGTGCTGTCAATTGCGGCGCAGGTGTGGGGTTCGGAAATTCATGACGCGATTGTGGCGGGTGATTTGGAGCGCGTTCGCGGCCTGCTAGAATCGGACCCGAAACTGGTCAACGATCGCGACACGGCTCAGTCCCTACCTCTGCACCTGGCGGCGAACCGGGGTCATCTGGCTATCGTGGAACTTCTGCTGGCACGCGGAGCCGACATCAATACCGGAGATCGTGAAGACTCCAGCCCCTTGGTCAACGCGGCGATGGGGAACCGGATGGATGTCGTCAGGCTGTTGGTGGAGCGTGGAGCGGATGTTACGGCAAGGGATGATAATGGCGTGACGGCGCTCATTTCGGCGGCGCGTCAGAGGAACCTGGCAATGGTCCGATTTCTCGTTGACCACGGCGCCCAGATAACCGACACCAGCGCTCTCGGCTCCAACTGCCTCATCATAGCGGCCTCGGTCGGCGCCGATTCGCTGGTCGACTACCTTCTCACGAGGGGATTCGACATCAACAAAAGGAACCGCAGCGGATTTGACGCGCTCTACTATGCGAGCATGAACAACTACCCGGGCATAGCGGCCACGTTGATCGAACACGGCGCCGATTTGCAGTACCGCAGCGATCACGGAGAGACCCGGATGTACACGGCGGCTGTGCGCGGGGACACGGCCATTGCGGCGATGCTGCTCGCACGTGGGCTCGATGTGAACGGAACCGACAACTGGGGGATGACACCCCTGACCGCGGCGGCATGGGGGAATCACGAGATGGCCAAGTGGCTCGTTGCGCACGGAGCAAGCGTAGAACCGACAAACGACTCGGTGCCCGCACCGATTTCGACTGCGGTGTTCAGCGGCAACGTGGAGACAGTCCGCCTTTTGGTCAATGCCGGCGCAAATGTCAATCACCGTGCTCGGCAGGGCGAATCCCCCCTGCACGCGGCAGTCATGCAGGGTGCGGACGAGATCGCCGCTGTGCTCATTGAGGGGGGCGCGGAAGTGAACGCGACCGATCGCAATTACGGCCGCACGCTTCTGCATAAGGCGGCGATCAAGGGAGATTCCAGCATGGTGAAGCTGCTGCTTGATCACGGCGCTGGCGTGGACGCAGCGGATCAAGACGGCAAGCCCCCCCTTCACTACGCGATTCATTACGCCAATCCTGGTGTCGCGTCGGCGCTGAAGGCGCGGGGGGCGTCCCTTCCCGACGAGGCGGCAAGCAGGCCGACCGAAATGTTGGCCGAAGGACTTGGGGATAAGGAGGCTGTTGTCTGGTATCTTGGCCACTCGGCGTGGGCGATCAAGACGGTCAACCACTACCTGGTCTTCGACTATAATACGCCGCTGTCGGTTCCAGACCGACCGTGCCTTGCCAATGGGCGGATAGATCCGGCTCAGATCAAGGATCTACCGGTGACGGTTTTCTGTTCCCACGAGCACGGCGATCACTACGATACATCGATCTTCGCCTGGCGGGATGTTATTCCGAACATCACGTACGTGATGGGGCATCAACCGAGAATTGCGGAGGAGTACACCTACACGGCGCCGCGCACCGATCAGATGATCGACGGCATGCGCGTGCGGACAATTCGGGCAACCGATGCGGGCGTCGGTTTCCTCGTCGAGGTTGACGGTCTGGTGATCTTCCATGCCGGGGATCATTCCAACGGTCGAGCCGGCGATCACTCCCCCAACCAAACCGGCCTCCATGCGCCGTATACCGACGAAATCGACTATATTGCTTCGCTGGGCAGGCCGATCGACTTTGCGTTTCTGCCGATCACCGGCTGCAGCCTGGGAACTCCGGAATCCGTGAGGGAGGGGAACATCTACGCGCTGAAAACGCTGGCTCCTGTCGTATTTTTCCCGCAGCACGCTATGAACAACGAGCACCAGTTCCGTGCGCTTCCCGAGTTGCTGAAGGAGCACGGGCTTACGGTCCAGCTTGCCTGCCCGGAGAACGGCGGCGACTGCTTCCGGTACAGGGACCATCAGGTGCTCTGACTTATTGCCACCATGAGAGCCGTGCGATGAGTGAAGCACAGCCTTAATGCATGGAAGACAAACCAGAACGATGCACTGCCCCGGTCGCCACATCCGCCGACCGGGGCGCTTCGGGAAGTACTATTATGAACCGCAGCATCACAGTGACTTTGATTATCCTGTCGCTTGCTCCCACGCGTGGAGCGTGGGCCGACGACCTGTACGTCCCGTTTAAGCTGAAACGAAACGTCGTCACCATTCCGACCCGCATCAGTGGCTCCGCTCCCCTTGACCTCATACTCGACACAGGTATGGGTTTTGACGGCGTCTATCTGTTCAAGAGCGCAGCTCTCAGCGGCATGGATACTTCCGGGATTGTCGAGGTCCGTGTTCCGGGTGCCGGCGCGGGAGAGCCCTCGAAGGCGCTGATGATCGAGCACGGAGCACTGGAATGCGGAGACGTCTCCATGAATAACCAGCGGGTGATTGTCTCGCTGAGCGATCTCACCCAGAACTTCCCTTCGGACGGCGTTGTCGGCTGGAGTCTCCTCGGCCACTATACGGTTGAAATCGATTATGACGCCGAGAAAATAACGCTCCACGACCAGGACTTCACCGCACCCGATAGCTCCTGGCGTGAAATCCCCATCACGCTCCAGAACAACATTCCCTTCCTCGAGGGTACGGTCGAAGTCGTCGAGGGTGAAACCACGGCCGTCAGCTTGTATATCGACCTGGCGTCAGACAAACCCCTGGAGCTCCTCACCAGGCCCGATCAGAAGTACACGCTTCCCCACAGCCTCATCCCCAGCTACCTTGGCACGGGCCTCAGCGGTGATATCCATGGATCGATCGGCATGAGTTGTCACCTGTGGCTGGGCGGATTCGCGCTGGCCGGAGTCTCCACGGCCTTTGCGCCGTCCGAAGTGCGTTCCAAACAGGCGGGTGCCGACGGCATCATCGGCAACGACTGCCTGCGCCGATTCAACATCATCTTCGATTATTCGCACAGCCGGATCTACCTGAAGCCGAACGCAAGTTTTTCGACGGCTTTTGCACCACTGGCGCCTGCAGCCAATTGAAGGAGGACAACATCAAGACTATCGGGCTTATTGGAGGCACCGGTTGGGTCTCCACGCTGGAGTACTACCGGCTTATCAATGAAACGGTCGGCAGGCGGCTGGGTGGCCTAAACGCCGCCAGGTGCATCGTATACTCCGTGAATTATGCCGAGATCGACGCGTTTAACAGGGCCAGCGACGCACAAGGTGTCTATCACCTCGTGCGCGATGCCGCAGGCCGACTGGAACGGGCCGGAGCGGACTGCCTGCTGCTCTGCGCCAACACCCTGCACCAGTTCGCGGATGAACTGGCCGGAGAGACGCACCTGCCGCTGCTGCACATTGCCGAAGCAACGGCGGACGAGATCGGTCGCCGGCAATTTCACCGCGTGGGGCTGCTCGGAACCAGCATGACGATGGAGGCCGAGTTCTACAAAGAGAGGCTCCGCCGGAGAACTATCGACGTTCGGGTGCCCGAAAAGGACGACCGGGAATTCATCCACGACACTATTCTCCGAGAGCTCTTGAAAAACATTGTGGCCGAAAAATCGAAACTGCGTTTTCTGCGGATTATTCGTGACCTGGCTGACGATGGTGCCGAGGCGATCGTATTAGGCTGCACAGAAATCCCCTTGCTCGTTCAGCCTGAAGACTCGCCGTTGCCGGTGATCAACACCCTCCACCTTCACTGTCAGGCTGCTGTGGAGTATGCACTGGCAGACGACTGAGAAACAGAAAACGCACGCACCTGTTGAGGAATTGCGCTAATGAAGAATGAACAATCCCTCCCTGTACTGGTAACCGGGGCGAGCACCGGGATCGGCAATTGTATCGTCAGGTTTCTCGCCGCACGGGGGCACAGTGTTTATGCGACAGCCCGCACGGAAGAGGATCTGGCGGCACTGCAGGAAATCGAACTCGTCACTCCTGTCCGGCTGGACGTGAGGGATATCGGGCAGGTACGCGAAGCAGTGAAGCTCGTTATCGATCAAGGTGAAGGTTTGTACGGCCTGGTGAACAACGCCGGACTGGGGGAACTGGGGCTGCTTGCATCCTGGACCGACGAAGAGGTGCGGGACATCTTCGAGGTCAACGTCTTCGGGCCGTTTCGGGTAACCAACGCCTTTCTTCCGCTGCTGCTGGAGTCGCGGGGGAGAGTTGTCAATATCGGATCGCAGGGGGGAGTGATCTCCAAGAAGTACTACGGCCCGTACTGCATGACCAAACATGCGCTGGAAGCATACACGGTCGCGCTCGATCAGGAATTGGCACCGTACGGTGTGCGGGCGAGCATCGTGCAGCCCGGGGGGATTGTCTCCAGCATGGGGGCCAACGCAATGCCGGGAACACTCGCCCGGTTCCGGCGGGTTGTCGGGCCGTTTGCCGACGAGGCGGCACAGGTGCTGGCCGCATTTGAGCAAACCTCCCCGCCGGATGAGCAGGCCGAGGAATCCGAATCGAACCGGAAACCGTCGCCGCCTGAGATCGTCGCGACAGCGGTGTATGATGCGCTGTTCTCGGAGCATCCGAAGCCGCGGTATTTAGTCGGCACCAGGTGGGAGGGGGACCGGGTGCTCAACGCGCTGCTGGAGCAATTAATAGCGGAGAACGACAATCCGACACACGGCTACTCGCGGGAGCAATTGGTGGCGATGTTGGATCGGCACGTTCTTGGACGGAACACAGGGCAGGAGTAGGCGGCGCGGCCTGGCCATGGAGCATAAAAAAATACGCCCAGGAGGATTTGAACCCCCAACCTTCTGATCCGTAGTCAGACGCTCTATCCAATTGAGCTATGGGCGCATTACCACTTCGGTTGTGGACAACTATTTAACGCGCTACCAGGTCGAAAGTCAAGGATTTTTTGGGCCGGGAGGTCCGACGCACGGAGCTAAGGGGCTGAATTACCGTCAGTTTGGATCGGTGCGGGCTATTTTCGCGGCAGACCGTTTTCTATGGGTACTGCCGGCCGCGCAGCCCGGAGCTTAAACGAGGCGGCCACGCATGACGATCACTGCCTGACCCGCTATACCAACTCGTTCGCCCAGCAGACGCAGCCTCAACTCGCCACCCCGTTCGGAGGCCTGATGGGCCAAAAGGCGACCCTTGCCAAGTTTCCCGGCCCAGTAAGGTGTAAGGGCGGTGTGCGAGTTGCCGTTGACGGGATCCTCGTTCACCCCGACCGCGGGAGCGAACAGACGTGACACAAAGTCGCCCCGGCCGGTGGAATCGACGGCGGTAACGCAGACTTTGGGCCGGGGAAGATTCGCGAGTGCCGTGAAATCGGGGCGGAGATCGCGTACAGCCTGATCCGAATCTATCTCCACGAAGTATGCGCTCGGGTATTGCCCGACATAGGAAGCACAATCGATCCCGAGAGCGGCCAGTAGACCGGGCGGGGGATTGACAGGCTCGGGTTGGTGGGTCGGGAAATCCAGTTCCAGCCAGGAACCCTCTCGGCTGACGGAGACCCACCCGCTGCGGGTGAAGAAACGGATCGGACGGTCAGGCGGGACATGGCTGTCTTCAAACAGCAGGTGGGCAGTTGCAAGCGTGGCGTGGCCGCACAGGTCGGCCTCCACTTTCGGCGTGAACCAGCGCAGGTGCCAGCCGCCTTCGGTAGGATAGACGAATGCCGTCTCGGAGAGGTTCATCTCACGAGCGAGGCGGCGCATCCAGGTTTCATCGGCGGGAGTGGTCATAACGCACACGGCGGCCGGATTGCCCGAAAACGGGACAGCCGAGAAGGCGTCGACGATGACAATTTCCTGCATACGGGAACTATCGGGGGCCGGTGAAATGAACGATGGCCCAGGCGGCTGCAACAAAGAAGAGGAATATGAGCAGGAGGATCAGCTTACTGGGTCCCCCGGCTTTTTTTTTTGCCTGAACCCGGGTGGCCGGGGGTTCGGCGGAGTCGAACTCGTGGATGCGCTTGAGCCACTCGTTTTCGGCGGCGATAAGATCCTGCGCCTGCGCCGGAAGGGTGAACTTCGTAACCTCTGGGATGTCCGTCGGACGGACCTCTTCGACGCGCACCGCGACCACTGTCACATTATCGTTGCCGCCGCGATCGTTGGCGAACCGAACGAGGTTCTCGACAATCTTCTGGAGGTCGTCGCGATGGCGATTGGCCACCTCGAAGATCTCATCGTCGTCGGCAAAGCCGCAAAGACCATCGGAGCAGAGGATGAAGGTGTCGCCGGCGTTGACGCGGAGGAGACGGCAGTCGATTTCGACGCCTTCGCGAACGCCGAGGGCGCGCGTGAT
The DNA here is from genome assembly GCA_041742355.1 of Candidatus Zixiibacteriota bacterium. Taxonomy (GTDB): domain Bacteria; phylum Zixibacteria; class MSB-5A5; order GN15; family FEB-12; genus JAGNLV01. The sequence continues at coordinate 6,003 of JBGSIV010000064.1, read as the reverse complement.
GACGTTCTTGCCGACGATCGATTCGGCCTCCTGCTGGCTCATGTTGTGGGCAGCTTGCATCTCGTTGACCCAGGAGTGGTCGGCGGTCAGGGGCGTGAGTTCCTTGCGGTCGAGGCGGTAGGCGCGGCTGTCGCCGACATGGGCAACGCCGACCAGATCGTGTTCGAAGGTGAGGGCGACGATGGTCGTGCCCATGCCGGCCATCGCGGGATTGGCGAGAGCCCGGTTGTGGATCTCCCGGTTGGCCAGGCGGACGGACCGCAGGAGCAGGTCGGTTTCATCGGGAAGGGATCGACCCGGGGAGAGGCGCTCGTCCTTAAGGATGCTGCGGCGGAGTTCGTTGTGGACGACCTCAATCGTCTGCACCGCGGCCATCGAGGCTACCTCGCCGGCCTGGTGCCCGCCCATGCCGTCGCAGACAACATAGACGTGGTTGCGGTCGTCAAGATACAGGTAATCTTCGTTACCCGAACGAACGAGCCCGATATCAGTCTTGCCGGCCGACTTTATGATGAGCGACACAGGGTATTGACCTCAGTATGATCTGTTCAGGCCTACTCGGAAAGCCCGCCGGGCGACCGGCCGATTCCGCTTCCACCGATGATAACGCCCGCGGCAACTCACGTAAACAACAAAAAACCCCGGTGTCAACCGGGGTTTTTGAAAAACTTGGTCGGGTCAGCGCAGCAAGACCATCTTGCGCGCCTCCGCGCCGTACTCGGTGACAACTCGGTAGAAATAGATTCCACTGGAAAGCTCGGAGGCGTCGTACTCGACGGCTTGGTCGCCGACGGAGAGTGCGCCGAGATCCCGTTCATCCACGAGCTGGCCAAGCGTATTGTAGATCTCCAGCCGGGCCTCGGTTGCGCGGGGCAGCGTGAAGGAGATGGTGGTGCTGGGATTGAACGGGTTGGGATAGTTCTGGTTCAGGGTGAACGCGCCCGGCAGCAGCTCATCGGGATCCTCGGCGTCGAGAACTTCGACATTGAGGTCGACTTGGCCGGTCACGCTCTGGGTCGTATCGATGCGGGAGAAGATGGTGTACGAGAGACTGTTGGTCGGCGGTTCCCCGGGCCAGTTCGGCACGACGACATGGAAGTCGAGATAGACGACCGAGTCGGGGCCGTTGTAAGTGTAGGCCACCGGGATGAGAACCTGCCAGGCCGGATCCTTGGTCTGAGTCACCCGGACGCCGTAGAAGTCGCGAATATTACCGGTGTTGTGGATGCCGACGAGGAAGTCGACGGTATCGCGGGGGGAACCCACGCCTGTGGTCGGAGCGTCGACCAGTTCAAGACCGATCGTCACGCCGGTCACCGAGAGGTGCACGGTGTCGATGACATTGGGGCCGCTCCAGACGGAAGTACCGCTGTCGACGGTCGCAGGCAGGCCGAGGATCCTGAAATTGATCAGGTCATTTATGTGCGCGCCTTCATCTATCGAAGGGGAGTTCGGGTCATCGCCGTAAACCGACATGAAACCGAAGATCCCTTCGTAGGCGACCGTATCGCGGCCGTTGTTGACGCCTTGCGGGTCGTAAGCGTTGATGATGGTGCCAACCGGGGCCGGCTTGCCGTTGATCGAAACGGTGCCGAGCCAGGAGACCCAATCGGGCGTGGGCACGATGTCCTGAGTCACTGCGGAAGCCGCAGCCATGAGCGCGACGAGTCCGGCAAGGGCCAATCGTCCGAGGAATGTTTTCACCATATCACCTTCTTGCATCCCTTTTTGACCGGCCGGCCACGTTGATGCGTGGCCGGCCGGCTAGGGTCTGGTAACCAGTAGGCCAGGGCCTACTTCAGGAGTGTCATCTTCTTCGTCTCGCTGTAGTTATCGGCAGTAAGGCGATAGAAGTAAATGCCCGAGGCCACTCTGGCGCCGTCCCAGACGACGACGTTGGACCCGGACTGGGCCATACCGTCGAACGGGGTGGCGACGAGCTCACCGAGAACGTTGAAGATCTCGACTTTGGCCTTGCCGGAGGCCGGCAGGCTGAACTCGATCGTCGTGGTCGGGTTGAACGGGTTCGGATAGTTCTGCTTCAGCGAGTAGCTGCTCGGCAGACTCGGCTCGTCGCCCGTCTTCGCGGTCAGGTTGTGGACTTCGATCTGCTCACCATGGGCGGTGAACACGAAGGTCTCCTCGACCGGTGTGCCGTTGACCTTCAGGGTGAAGCTCTGGCCGGACCGGACACCGTCGGCGACGCTGGTCGTCGGATCGTCGGCGTAGACCGGCATGAAGCCGAACATACCCTCGCCCTTGACCGTCGCGCTGCCGATTCTGACGCCGTCGAGCGTGTAGGCCTCGACGAGGGCGCCGGCCGGAGCCGTCTTGCCGTCGATGGTGAGGTTGTGGGCATAGAGGTTCATCCACTGCGTGGTCGCGGTGATACCGTCAGCCGTCTTGGCGGCTGCATCCCCCAGCGGCAGGCGCTGCTGAGCGTAAATCACCGGAGCGTCGGTCGGGTAGATGAGTTCGTCGCCATTGCTCACCTTGACCCAGTAGCCGAAGCACGGCCCCATGTCGGTCAGGGTGTTGTGGACCTCGTCACCCGGCAGGTACACAAGACCGCCGTTGTCGAAGCCGAGGGCAACCAAAACGTTGTTGCCGAGCGACTGCAGGGCAATCTCGGTCGGCATCATGAAGTTCGGCAGGTAGGAGACAAGGTTCCAGCCGCGCGTCACCGGGATCGGGGTCGCCGCGCTGACCGGGGCGCCGGTCATCTCAAGCGTGACATCGGCGTCAACCTTGATCCAGTAGCCGGACAGGTGGTCGACTTCCCACAGGGTCGAGAACTGCGGGAGGTTCGGGTCGTAGGTCAGACCGCCCTGTTCGAAGCCGAGGACCAGCTCGATATGGTCGGCGATCGGGGCAAGGGCTGCCTGAATGTCGTCAGACTCGGTGTCGACGGACCAGCTCACGAGGTTCCAGCCCGCAACGAGGTCGCAGACCTTGTTGAACTCGCCGGCCTCAAGACAGACCATCCACGAGTCGCCGTTCTTGGTCCAGACGTTGTCGCCGTAGGCCTGAGCCTCCATGCCGTTGACGTAGAAGCGGATGACGTCGCCGGGCTCGGCGCCTTCATCTTCTTCAGAATACGGATCATCGCGGTAAACCGGCATGAAGCCGTACTTGCCTTCTTCGGTGACTGTCCACGTACCACAGCGCACGCCATCCGGGTCATAGGCATCGATGACCGAGCCGACCGGGAGGCTGGCGCCAAAGTACAGGTTGGCGTCGCAGTAGAAGTTAACCCACTCGTAGGTCGGGGTCAGCTCGGGAATCGGCGTCAAGACAATCATAATGCCGGTGGTGCCCCAGTTGACGTTCTCGACCAGGCCGGGATAGTAGCCGGCTTTGAAGGCGAACAGGTCGAACTGGCCGACGATGTAGTTCGTGAACTCGAAGTAGCCGTCGGCAATCGAGGTCGTCGCGGCTTCCGGACCGGTGGTCGGGAAAGCCGACCAGAACTGGACCGTCGCGCCATCGATCGGAGTGCCTTCTGGGTCGACCACGTAGCCACAGGCGAAGCTCGGCGCGGTTTCGACCATCACGCCGCCGGAGAAGAACCACGGCTCGACCTGGAAGTCATCGTTGCCGCAATTGATCAGGAAGCGCGGGTTGGGACTAACATCGTACCGGGTGACTTCGTAGAAACCCTCAACAGCGTCGGCCGCAACGGTAAAGTGCAGGATAGCCAGATCGCCGTACCCGGCCGGTTCGCCCATGGCGTTCACGGCGTTAAGATCGGCGAAATTGGAATCGTTGAAAATGTAGTTATTCCAATTGAAGTCGCTCAAGCGACCGGAGGTCGAAATGGAGTCAAGATGGAGCCCATCCGGCCAGGTGAGGATCAAATTGACCTCGGTCAGGGTACACTGGTTGCGGAACTGGACCAGAACGTCGGCCTTGGCGCCGGGAACGGCATTGGCGATTCTAACTCCAACCGTGTCGCCGTGGTTAACCGGCGTGCCTGACGTGTCGACCAGGTTCAGGATGAAGGGTATGTAACGGAAACGCGATTCACAGACGGTGGAGTCACCGGTAATCATCACGTAGCCGTAGTTCACACCTTCCGTAAGGCCGGTGGCGTCGTAGGAGATCGTGACGATTGCCGGGGTGCAGGCCTCGGTCGGCACTGCCATCAGCCACGGAATCGTATCGGAAACCGTGAAACAGGCCGCGATATCGCTGGTGACATTCAGCGTGCGGAAGCCGAACGGTCCTTCGCCCGCCCCAATGGTATCCGTGACGTAGAACGCCGTGTCGGACACGAACAGATTGGCGCACGGCGGCTCAACCGAGCACTCTTCAACCGTGATGACAAAGCCGACCATTGAGGTGTCTTCGCCATCGGTCGCCATGATCATGACCGGATAGGAACCGGCCTGCGTCGTGTCGGGCGTGAAGGTGAAGGTGCCGACCGTGTCGATCACTTCAAACGCCATGCCTCCGACAAGACCTTCAGCAAACATAGAGGTCGTCTGCAGGTCGGGATCGGGCGCGACGAAGTAAAAGGTCACGCTGCCGCACTCATCGATGGTAGTGTCGACGGCGTTCGTTACGATCACCGGAGGACGATTGACGTCGACGACCGTGATCTGGACAACTTCACTGTCGGCCAGCGAGCCGTCGGAGGCGATAAAGGTGACCAGGTACACACCGGCCTGCAGATAGGCGGGTGTCCAGTCGAACGTACCGGTCCCGTCATTGTTGTCGACGAACGAAGCACCGACCGGGAGATTGACGACGCTGAGAACCGGCGTCGTGGCATCCGGATCGGTCGCCGAGACGACAAAGTTCAGAAGGGTGTTTTCATCGACGGATTTCGCGCCGATTTCGGCCAGGACAGGGGCCTGATTGGCGAGCGAATTGACGGTGATGGAGACGACTTCGTCGTCGGTCAGCACACCGTCGGTGGCCGAGAACGTGACATCGATGGTGCCGGCCTGATCGGCGGTCGGCGTCCAGTCGAAAGTTGCGGTCCCGTCACCGTTATCGACAAACGTGGCGCCGATCGGCAGGCCGATGATGTCGAACGTCGGAATGGCACCGTCAGGATCGGAAGCGGTCACGTTGAACAGCAACTGCACGCCAACGGTGGTCGATTGGGGACCAATGGCCGCAAGAACCGGGGGCCGGTTGACGTTGACGACGGTGATGTCGACGTACTCAGAGTCAGCCAAAGCACCGTCGGTGGCCATGAAGAGCAGCTGGTAATTGCCGGCATCGGTGTAGGTCGTCGCCCACTCAAAGGTGGCGGTACCGTCGCCGTTATCGACCAGAGAAGCGCCCGGAGGGATGTTCTCGACGGCAAAGGTCGGGAAGGTGCCGTTGGGATCGGTGGCGCTGAGAGGGATGTTCAGGGTCTGGCCTTCGTCAACCGTCTTCGGGCCAATTGCCGCCAGCACGGGGGCCTGGTTGGCAAGGGCGTTGACAGTGATGGCGACGATTTCGTCGTCAGTCAGGTCGCCGTCGGAAACGGCGAATGTGACGTTGACCGTGCCGACCTGATCGACGGTCGGCGTCCAGCTGAACACACCGGTCGCCGGGACAAACGAGGCTCCGGTCGGAAGATTCGTTGCGCTCAGGGTCAGCGGGGTCAAGTCGGGGTCAGCGGCCGTCACCGTGAACTCAAGCAGCACGCCCACGTCAGTCGACTTCGCGCCGATTGCGGCAAGCACCGGCGGCCGGTTGACGTTATTGACCGTGATCGTGACGAGTTCGTTGTCCGACAACAGACCGTCAGAGGAACCAAACGTTATGTCGAAAGACCCGGCCTGCTCGTAGGTCGGCGTCCAGCTGAACACGCCCGTGGCGGGAGTGAACGAGGCCCCGGTGGGGAGATTCGACGCACTCAAGGTGACCGGATCGCTGTCCGGATCACTGGCCGTGACCGTAAAGGTCAGCAGGGCATTCTCATTGACGTTCTTGGGGCCGATGGTCGCTAAGACCGGCGGACGGTTGACGTTGGCCACCGTGATGGCCACGACCTCCTCGTCG
>JBGSIV010000063.1:0-23736 GCA_041742355.1 Candidatus Zixiibacteriota bacterium | reverse complement strand
GCCAAGCGCGGTCTCGCCAGAGTCCCCTCCGATGCCGACGCCAACGGCGCGCACCCGCGCCTCAACATGGCCCGCCTCGACCAGCTCCGCATGAACCGTCCCACCTCCGACCCCGACGCCTTCTATGCCAAAGAGCTGTCGCTCGACCTGTCGACCGTCACCCCGCACATCAGCGGCCCCAACCATGTCAAAGTCATGACCTCCGTGACCGACATGGCGAAGCAGAAGAAGCGCATCCACAAAGCCTACTTGGTCTCCTGCGTCAACAGCCGCGTGACCGATCTCGCCGAGGCCGCCGCGGTCGTGCGCGGCAAAAAAGTCGCGGCGGGTGTCGAGTTCTACATCTCCCCCGCCTCCTCCGAGGTCCAGGCCGAGAGCGAACGCCGGGGCGACTGGCAGGCCCTCGTCGAATCCGGCGCTCTCGTATTACCCCCCGGCTGCGGCCCGTGCATCGGCCTCGGCAAAGGGTTGCTCGGTGACAACGAGGTCGGCATCAGCGCCACCAACCGCAATTTCAAAGGCCGCATGGGCTCGCCCTCCGCAGAGGCGTATCTGGCGTCTCCGGCTGTCGTCGCCGCCAGCGCGATCGCCGGCTACATCACCGGCCCCGAGGAAATGATGGCCAAACCGGCCGCCGGGACAATCAAGGTGAACAAGAAACCCGAGGGCGCCGCCGCCTCCGTCTCGATCATCAAGGGCTTCCCGACCAAAATCACCGGCCGCCTCGCTTTCTGCCCGCAGGACAACCTCAACACTGATGGCATCTACCCCGGCAAGTACACCTATGTCGATGACCTCACTCACGAGCAGATGGCCGCCGTCGTAATGGAAAACTACGATCCCGAATTCGGCAAGCTCGTCAAGACCGGCGACATTCTCGTCGGCGGGTTCAACTTCGGCACCGGCTCATCGCGCGAGCAGGCCGCTACCGCGTTGAAGTACCGCGGCATCGCCTGTGTTGTCGCCGGGAGCTTCAGCGAGACCTACAAGCGTAACGCGCTGAATAACGGCTTCCTCGCGATCGAGTGCCCCGAGTTGGTGAAGGATCTCAAAGCCCGCACCGCCGGCGACCTCCTGACGCAATCGAAGCTGACCGTCATCACCGAGACCGAAGCCACTGTTGATTTCGCGCACGTTAGTTTGAAATTCGATGGCAAAACCTACAGCATCGATCCGGTCGGCGCCGCCGCCCAAGAACTGGTGCTTGAGGGCGGTTTAGAAGAGTGGGTGAAGGGGAGGTTGTAGGGGGGAGATCAAGCATGTGTCGTAGCCAGAAGAGCAAAGAACACTGACCCTAACGATCCTTCATCTTGCAGAACGAGTTGAATTCTGCTCTCAGGTAGTCGTCACTCAGTCTCGGCGTACCTACTCGTCCGATGTACGCAGAATAATGAGCAGGGACTGCTTCTCTGAAAGGAGATCGAAGTACACACAGCTTTGGCAGTCGTTCTATAGACTGGATCTGAGTGCACTGAGTGATTTCGAACGAGATTACGGATGTCGCAAACTTGCCATCCAAGGCAGGCAGAAGGTAGTACTTCAGCGCTTTGTTTCGCAGATACGTTTCGCTGAACTCCCTAAATAGAGAATTGCACTTGGCCCTCTCTGGGCCTATCGGCACATCTCCACGCATTTCGCCCTCAGAATAGCCTTTTCTCTCTAACCAAGTGGCGAAGATCATTCCCATTGGGACCACACGGGCGACTAAAAGATAATTAGTGCTCGCCGCATCTTCTATATCGCACTGAGCGGTTAGCACGATTCCAAGGCTGGCAACCCCAAGGGCAGAAAATGTGACCTCTCCATAAATTGCCGATTGCTCGACGTGGGCGTTACAGTCCAGTAAATAGAAATCTTGAGTAACGTCCTCGACAGTGAGTATGCTATGCTCAGAAGGTGTGCGTGTCATTGCCCGTATATTTTGCGGTACAGCTCTTCAGCGCGCTCCCAGTTGATCATCATGCCATCGACCCGGTAATCCTCTTCGGGAAATAAGTGCTCGTCCCGACTGGCCTCTTCAATCCTGCGAGAGACGCGCCGAGCGAGGTACTTGAAATTCTCATCCAATCTAGCTTCACCAGGTGGTACTTCTACCTTTCCGTAATGGCGAGATAGAACCGTCCATCCAAAATCAGCATAATCCGAAGTGCGGCACGTAGGGGCGTAGAGATCGAAGACTGTCCACTGCAACGGATCCGTATCGGGGGCCGTGGTTTGTGTATGTACCCAATACCGCTGATAGATCAAGTCCCTTCCGATAGACTGCAAGTCAATGGCACTCTCGACAGGTGTCTGTGTACTACCCGTCGAAACGACGTGATTTATTCGGTCACTAATCGTGCTCAAAGCTCAAGTCCTCTATCTTCTTTAATAGCTCAGTGTTATAACGTACTATGTCTGAATACTTGTCAAACAGGATCTTCAGGCGATCTCGATCTTCTTCTAAATGCCCAATTTCAAAGTTGTTGTTCACGACAACTTTCTCATCTTCTGTTATTACGCGAATTTGGTTCTTTAGGTCTGCATCCAGCATATGGACTAATGTTGCTTCAGTCGCAATTAACCCATGTCCATTGGGCCTACGAGCTATGACGGTAGCATTGAGAATGTCAATGTCAAGCTTCTCTCCAATTGACCAAATGTCTCCAATGACTTCACGCACTCTAGGCAAACTCTGGACTGCAAGGGATGTATTGAAGTTCAAGCCCGCAAGCTGCAGTGGCGTGTACCGAAGAGTATCCAAATACCTAACCGCAGTCTCGTTGGGAAAGGTATCCTCAAATGATCCGGGGTGAGATTCTGTGATTTGAAACTTGCCAAGCTCAACAAGAAAGTGGGTACTGCCATACACTATCTCAGAAGCCACTGGAGTTGTTCGTCCCACTGGCTTGTGATCCGATTTGAACTCGCAACAGCCAAGTAGGAAGTCAGGTGTCAGAATAGTCGGGTTAAAGCTCCCTATGACCACTATGCTCTTGAAATTGAAAGAGGTGCTCATAGTACTCCTGTCGACGATTTGAGATACCGGTAACGCGAAGGCTCGTAAATCAAGTTTCTCAACCCTCCACCGAGATGTCTGTACTGTGGCAACCCAGAAGCCAGTTCACTGCAAAAACTACAACCAATTCTTGTACCCAAGTGATGGGAATATATATCGGATTTTTCGGATTGCAAAGGCTAATCATTAACCAGCTATTGTACACTTCAATGGCCCAGTTGGGATTTCGAGGCGAATCCTCCATGCGCCCTTGGGATTTCATTCCCCCTTGACAACCTTACCCAATTTGGGTACATTCATACCTAAATTGGGTACGAAAGGTGGAACTATGATAAACGCCCTCTTCCCCGGCACCAAACGCAAACTCCTCGCCCTCTTCTTCCTCAACACCGACCGCAACTTCTACTTCTCCGAGGTCGTCCGCCTCACCGGCACCCGCCAGGGCGTCGTCCAGCGCGAACTCAAGACCCTCGCCGACTCCGGCATCCTCTCAGTCGTTACCCGCGGCCGCCAGAAATTCTATTCCGCCAACAAGGCCAACCCGATCTTCCCCGATCTCCGCAACATCGTCTTCAAGACGTTCGGCGTAGTCGGCCAGATCCGCGACGCCCTCCAGCCGCTGGCTCCCGAAATCACCTGCGCGTTCGTCTACGGTTCCTTCGCGCGCGGCGACGAAACCGCCGCCAGTGACATCGACCTCTTCATCATCGGCTCCGCCCGCCTCGAAGACATCGTCGCAACTCTCTCCCCCCTCGAAAATGTGATTGCCCGCGAGATCAATCCTCACCTTCTTTCCGCCGCTGAGCTCAAGAAGAAACTCGCACAGAAGAACCACTTCGTGCAATCGGTCCTGGCATCGAGCCGTGAATTCGTGATAGGAGGGGAAGATGACCTTGGAGGATTGGCTGAACAACCGGTGGCTGCACGCACACGAAAGCAGCGCTGAAGAAATCGCGAGCCTGCTTAAGAGTGCGGACGAGGATCTCCGCAACGCCGGGATTGGGGAAGTATCTGCCGGTTGGCGATTGAACATGGCCTACACCGCCGCCCTGCGATTCGCTCGCGCCGCTCTCTACGCCCAAGGCTACCGGCCGTCTCACGAACGGGAACACGAACGCACTATCGATTCCCTGACCTACACCATTCCCGACCTCCCTGCGGAGACGATCAAGCTTCTGCATAAGATCCGCAAGTTGCGCCACTCCGCCATGTACGATGCCCTTGAGGAGATATCCGATGCCGAAGCAGATGCCGCCGTCCGTGCGGCTGCTACTCTCGGAAGAAACGTCAAAGCGTCATTGGCTTGATTGGGCTAGTGACAATTGGGCTGTTGACAGGGAGTATTCCTCCTCCTTAGAATAGGCACGAGAACCCCGCGACTTGCTGCGAGTTGTCGAGTGCGATTGCTCTTCTTGTAGGTCAGGACCCTTGCGGTCCTGACATTGACTTACACGGCATTATAGGACAACGTGTACCCCACAGCTTGCAGTGGGATCCCTGATTTCGAATCCGTTGCCCGAATGAAAGACACCTCATGCCCTTCGAAAACGTCTACTCCGACCCCCACCGCGCCGACTCCTACGCCCGGCTCGAATTCCCCGGCACCTACTACCTCGCCTTTCGCGACATCCCCGCCATCTGCGCCGCCCATGTCACCGGAAGGCGCGCCCTCGACTTCGGCTGCGGCGCCGGCCGCTCCACCCGCTTCCTGCGCAAACTTGGCTACGACACCACCGGCGTAGACATTTCCGAAAGCATGCTCGCCCAGGCCCGCCGCCTCGACCCCGGCGGCGACTTCCGCCTCATCCCCCCCGGCGACCTCGGCCTCTTCGACGATTCCTCCTTCGACCTGATCCTCTCGATGTTCACTTTCGACAACGTCGGCCACGCCGAAGACAAACTGCGCAACTTCCGCGAGTTCGCCCGCATCCTCCGCCCCACCGGATGCCTCGTCAGCGTCGTCTCCTCACCGGAGATCTACAAACACGAGTGGGCCTCGTTCTCGACCAAGGACTTCCCCGAAAACCAGGCCGCGAAAAACGGCGATATCGTCCGCACCCGGATGCTCGATGTCCCCGACCAGCGCCCCGTCGACGATATCCTCTGCGACGACGAGTTGTACCGCTCGCTCTACGCCCAATCCTCCCTCAATCTTGTCCAAACCTACTCCCCGCTCGCGCTGGACTCCGAACCCTTCGCCTGGGTGAACGAAACCCGCCTCCCCCCCTGGACCATCTACGTGCTAAAGAAGAAGTAGAGAACATGGTCTTTGTAGGGCAGGAGTCCCTCAGACTCCTGCCATTGACCTACACGAACTCATTGATACTGTCATTCCGGCGAAAGCCGGAATCCATGCCTTTTCTCCCTGTAACGGGTAGCCCACAGCTTGCTGTGGGATCGATTGAGACAAATCTAACCACTGACTCGAACGAACGGCCGGGCACTGTCATTGCGAGCGTAGCGAAGCAATCTCTCTTCCGGCAGGTCAACCACGGCTCTGCGTGCATGACTCCGGAGTTCAAAACCCCTGCGGTTCTGACTCCAAAATGTCGCGCCGCGCGACCTGCCCCCCTGTGCAAAATCACATGCAAACTGATGGAGATTGCCCCATGGTCCACAGTAAGTATAAGACAGAGTGTACGGCAGCTAATCAGCAGCGTGAATAGGGCAATAGGAGGTGCAGCGTGTCGGCAAGAGGAGAGGCAGGGCAAATGTGCGGCCAGAGTCAACTACGAGTCACCCCGGCTCCCCTTCTGTCACCCCACCGGAGGCCGGGGTCCAGTCACGCCCAGGACATCGGTATGCTGAGCTTAACCAAAACGAACCCAGCCGTAGGTCGGTGTTCCGAGGGGCGTCAGCCCCGAGAAACCCGACTGTGCGTCAACCATGGAAAGACACCGGAGAGCTATGAACACACACGGGAAACTGCGCAAACAAACCCAATTGGTCCTGAGAGTAGGTCTGTGTTCCGAGGAGCGAAGCTCCGAGAAACCCGACATCGTCGCCAACCCTCACTTGCTCAAACGAACCCAATTACCTCGTCCCCGTTCCGCAGGGTCTTGCGCGACCCCGAGCGGCGCGAGGGAGAGCGTGTGACCCTGCGGTGCCGTACACGGCACAGCTTGTGCGCGGCCGATATCCACATCGGCCGAGGACAAAACGAACCCAATGCAGAAAGGCCGGACCCTCTCCAGGCCCGGCCTCTCACCTCACACTCACTACTGTCGGACTCTACAACTTCGTGATCGTCAGGCAGATATCGATCTCATGCCCGTAGGGGTTCGGCTTGGTCCGCACGATCTCGATCTGGGCGTTCGGCCCCAGCCACTTCTCGATGATGAACACCCGGTCCTCGTTGATATCCCAGAGGTACTCGTGCCCGTCGATCAGCAGCTTGACCTCATTCGAGGGATGCTCCTTCTCGATCCGTCCCGAGAACTCCAGGCGGTACTGCCCTTCGGCGTTCCGGAACATCCACTCGATCTCTTTCTGGGTCGGTCCCAGCTGCGCGCACATCACCGGCGGGTTGGCCGTGTCCGGCACCACCACCCAGATCGTGTCGACCACCGTCACCGTGTCGGTGATAAAGATCGTGTCCGGGATGACAACGGTATCCGGGATCACCACGGTGTCGGGCACTACGACCGTGTCATGAATCACCGTCGTGTCATTGTTGATGATCGTGTCGGTCTGGACAATCGTATCCGTCTGGATAACCGTGTCGGTCACGATCACGGTGTCGTTGTCGACAACCGTGTCGATCCAGATGATCGTGTCCGGCACCTGCACTGTATCGACGACTACCGTGGTGTCGATCACCACGGTCGTGTCGATGACGACCACCGTGTCCCAGTTGACTGTCGTATCGACCACCACGACCGTGTCGTAGATAACGTTCGTGTCGATCACCCAGATCGTGTCGCCGCCGATGTTCACCGTGTCGGTGTTGATGATCGTGTCGATCGTGACGACGGTGTCAATCACTATCACCGTATCGGTATCGCCGTTGCCGTTGGTATCGATCACGAATACGGTGTCGAAGACCGTGTCGTGCACCTCGATCGGCGGCGGCGGGTTCGGGTTGTTCCGGTCGGGGCTCTCCAGCGGACTGGCGCAGTTGACAACCAGCTGAAACACTAGCGCGAGCGCCCCCACTATCGTCAGCAGCAGTACTCTCTTCATCGCATGCCTCCCAGCTCGAAGAAGGCGGTCAGATTGACCAGGAATTGGTCGTGGTGGGCTTCGGAATCTTCCACGCCCGCCTCGCGCTGCCGCGAGGGATTGTACAGCCCGGTCAGCGCGAACATCTTATAGGTTCCGCGCAACCCGGCCACCGGCCCCTCCGACAACCTGACATACTTGTAGTAGCGCTCCGAGATCTCCTCGATCCGCATCCAGCCGCCGACCAACCCGACCGGGATCTCCTCCAGCGGGAAGTAGATCACCTGCGCGCCGGCCATGCGGCGTTTCGTGTCGAGCTCATTGCCCTGGTACGTGAATTCGTTGTCCCAGAAGGTGTGGCCCAGGACCGCCTCGACATATACCATCCGCTTCCACGACAGCGCCCCGCTCACCAGGGGCATGCCGCCGAAGGGGGAAGTGGTCGCGCCACCCGCGAACTGCACCCCGAGGTAGTCGGCGAACGACGCTGTCACGGTCGCCGGCACTTCGCGCACCTCGGTGAAGTGTTTCTCGACCGGCGGGCGGTTTTCCACCGCCGCCAGGCGGTTCTCCAGGTCGGCCATCTCACGGTCCTGCACCAGCCGCACCCGCGCGTAGCGGTACTCCGGCCCGGTCACCGTGACATTGGTCGACTGGATCAGCACCCGCGAGGAGTCCGCACCCAGCTTGGACACCAGCAGGTTGCGGACAATGTGCGCCCGCCCTAAGGCGAGCGACGGATTCAATGCGTCGTTGTTCGCCCGGTACTGGTTGCCGTCGGCGCTGCCGGTTACAATCAGCAGCGACCGCGGATACTTCTGCAGCGTGTCCACCATCGCCTGCAGATCCGGGTAGAAGGGTTCGAAAAAGCCGTCGTCGATGCTCCCGCCGACACCGACCGGAAAACCGGTGATGACAACTTCCTGCGACCAGGCCGCTCCGGTCGCAAGAAGCAGGCAGGCGGCAATCATCAGGAGATGTTTACTCATACTGACCTCTAGTGTAAAAGCCGTTGAAGTACTATCCTGGGCGTTTTGGATTCGCGGATGAGCCGTCCGAGCGCTGCGCAACTTTCGGACAACTTTCGTCGCCCGGAAATATCGCCGCGCCGAAAGCCCGGAATTCGTGCACCTGAATCCGCAAGGCGCTGCACTTTGCATATTCCCTGACAAGCTCGGACGTTGCTCATGCCGTTTACTCGACTCACTTGAGTATATTGCGTTACATGGCTTTGGATCCTGTCGGGTACAGTCAGAGCAAAAATTGTTCCGAAAGCGCTCGCCGGCCCTGGACCTTCGACCCGGACACCCCTTGTCTGTACAGGCAAAGTGCCGTATAATTGATTCTCTGGAACTGCTTACTACGAAGAAGTGGAGGATACCGGACCTATGGCCACAGACAAGACCATTTCCCAGAAGATCGCCGACTTCGCTGTTGGGCTCACGTATGACCAGCTCCCCGAAAACGTCGTCTACGAGGTCAAGCGCTACCTCTACGACTCGGTTGGCTGCGCTTACGGCGGTTACCATACCCGGGATGTCAATATTATCCGCGACCTCTATCGCGAAATGGGCGGCAAGGAAGAAGCAACCGTCATCGGCTTCGGCGACCGGGTGCCCGCCGTCAACGCGACGCTCGTGAATTCGCTCATGATCCGGGCGCTCGATTTCAACGACATCTACTGGAAAGAAGACCCCTCGCACCCATCCGATCTGATCCCGGCCGCGCTCTCGGTCGGTGAATTGGTCGATGCCTCCATGAAGGAGGTCATCGTCGCGATCGTCCTCGCGTATGAATTTGAACAGCGGCTGTGTGAGTTCGCCGTTCCGGGCGTGCGCGAACGCAAGTGGCACCACGCCACCCTGACTCAGTTTGTCTCTCCCATCGTCGCCGGCAAGCTACTCGGCCTCGACAGCACGAAGATGGCCCACGCGATCGGCATAAACGGCTGCCACAACCACACGATCGGCTGCCCCACCGCAGGAAAACTGACCATGATGAAGAACACGGTCGACCCGATGGCCGTGCAGTCGGGCGTGTTCGCCGCTCTCATGGCGCAGAAAGGCTACACCGGCACTGCCGCGGTCTTCGAGGGTAAGGAGGGCCTCATGGACGTCTTCGGACCCGAATGGGATCTGCACAAACTCATGGGGCACCTTGGCGAGAAATTCAAAATCCTCGAGTGCGGCATGAAGGCCTTCCCGACCGAGGCGCTCACCCACACCCACCTGAGCTGCCTGCTGAAAGTGGTGACCGAAAACAACATCACCTACGATCAGATCGAGGAAGTGACGGTCACTACGATCGCCCGTGCCTGCGACATCCTCTTCGACCCACACAAGTACCGCCCGGATTCGCGCGAGACGGCCGACCACTCGCTGCCCTATTGCCTTGCTGCTGCGATGGTTGACCACCAGATTTCGGTACAGTCATTCTCCGATAAGAAACTCAAGGATGAACGTATCTGGCAGGTGATTGACAGGATCAAAGGCGAGGCCTCGATGGAATTCGAGGCGATGTTCCCCGCCAAGCAGCCCTCGCGCGTCGTCGTCCGCACCAAGAGCGGCAAGACCTACACCGAATACCTCGAGTATCCCAAGGGCGACCCTCGCGAGCCGATGACGATGCACGACCTCGAGGTGAAGTTCAATGGCAACTCGGCCGCGCTGCTCGACGAGAAACGCCAGGCTGAAGTCCGGGATGCCATCTTCTCCTGCGAGAAGATGTCCTGCCGGGACCTCATGGAGCGCCTGATCGTGTAGGCCCCGGAGAAGCCCTCAGTGTGGTGTCAGGTGTCCTTACCTGACACCACACCCTTAATGTCCTTGACGGTCTCCCGGGCGCTTCATAGATTCTCTCCATGAATGCCACCCCCCAGCGGACTGTCCTTAGAATCGCTCTCTTCGTGGTCATCGTCGCCGGCGCGGCTTCCCTGCTGCTCTTCTACTACCAGTCGATCCGCAACTTCTTCAAGTTTCACGAGATCGACTTCACGTCGTACGTGCGGGCGTCGGATTGGTTCTTTGACGGCCAGAACCCGTATCAGCAGGTGGCTCGCCGCTATATCTATCCCCTCTTTCTGCTGCTGGTGATACATCCGCTGACCTGGCTGCAATCATCCCCGCTTCTCAAGGGCGTTTCCATCGCCCTGTGGTCGCTTGGCTCTTTCCTCGCCTTCTTTCTCACTCTCGGCGTCGCATGGCAGCGGCTCTACCAGTTGCCGTCGATCCGTCGCGCCCTCATCGACAACTACGGCGCCATAGCAATCATCGTAGTGATGCTGCATCCCTATCTTCAGGACGAGTTTCTCAACGGACAGGTCAACCTGTACGTCCTGGGCGCAACCGCCGGCTTCTTCTATGCCCTGCAGCGTGACCGCCTGTTCCTTGCTGCTCTGTTTATCGCCGTTGCCGCCTCGATCAAGATATCCCCAGGTCTCTGCCTGCTGATTCTTCTCTTCACCCGCCAGTGGCGGACTGCCCTGTATGCCGCTGTCCTTGTTCCCCTCTTCACCGTCGGCCTTCCCCTCCTGGTGAATGCGGATAGTCTCACGTACTACCGGTACTTCGTCACGGAGGTCATGCCGCACATTACCGGTTCCGACTTCGAGGGTGGCTTCCGGTCATTCTCAATCATCTCGACCTTCAGTTACCTGCTGCACCTCACGTGGTACCCGCCGCTGAAAATCCTCGCTGTTTGCCTTTTGGCAGTCGGCCTGTTCATCCCGGTATGGCGGCTCGCCCCACGTTCATTCTCAGGGGCAACGTTCCACCACCGGTTCGCTGTGTTTGCGGCCATTATCACCATAATTCCGCTGACCTTTCCCATGTCGGAAGCTCACCACCTGCTGCTGCTGACCCTGCCGTTCCTTGCGATCGTGGCGTACTGGCGGCAGGTGATCGCTTCGGCGACCG
This sequence comes from Candidatus Zixiibacteriota bacterium, assembly GCA_041742355.1. Taxonomy (GTDB): domain Bacteria; phylum Zixibacteria; class MSB-5A5; order GN15; family FEB-12; genus JAGNLV01. The sequence continues at coordinate 12,663 of JBGSIV010000063.1, read as the reverse complement.
GCTTCTGGCGTGACCGGCTTTCGCTCTTCTTCCTTGCCTGTGTGATCGGCCTGCAAATCGGCCACGGCCTCAAAGATACTCCGATCAGGCTGCTGTGTCTTATAGGTATGTATGGCGGGATGCTGATGATGCTGCACCAGCTCCGCACCGCCTCTCCCGATCGTCAGGCAGAGGAGTCCTCCGGCATTATGGCCTCCCCGACCGAAAACACCATCCCCGGCAGCACTTCCGAAGGCTGATGGCACTCATAGACTTCTCAAAGCTTGGCTTGTCGGCGGAGACCTTTGTTTTTGCCCATCGCGGCGCCTCCCGCCGTCATCGCGAGAACACTCTCGAGGCCTTCCAGGATGCGATTGATCTCGATGTCGACGGCATCGAGCTGGATGTGCGGCGCACTCGGGATGGAGTTCTCGTCGTTCACCACAATGCTCGCGTCCAGCGCTCTGCCCGCTGGATAAAAAACCTCGGCTACGACGAGATCCTGCTTCAGGCAACTCGCCGCGGCTACCACCTCCCTACACTGGAGGAGGCACTGCGCCTGTGCGCCGGCAGGGTCGCGCTCGATATCGAACTCAAGGAGTCCGGGTACGAGGACGAGGTAGTCAGTCTCGCACAACGCTATTGCAGCTTGCGCCACGTCGCGTTCACCTCGTTTCGGCCGTCGGTTGTCACCGCTGTGCGTGAAGCAGCGCCGCGCGCGATAATCGGTCTAATTGTCGGCACCATGGCCCCGACCGCCCTGCGCGGTCGCCTTCGCCGCGGCGCCCTCACCACACGAGTGCGGAACCTCGGCGCCGACTTCATCGCTCCGCACCGCCATCTCGTCACTCCCGCTTTTTGTCGGCGGATGGCCGATGAGAACCTACCGATCGTCACGTGGACGGTCAATCGGGTGGCCGTTGCGAGGCGACTCGCCGAGCGGGGGACGGCGGTGATAATCACCGATGTCCCCGATCGCCTTATGCCCGCGCTCCGATCTATGCGCGAAGCTTGAGGCGGTCGGGTCTGTTGCGCTCTGCCGTCATGGTTCCGTATAATGCACCAGAGAGATCTTGCCGCACTGAAGGAGGATGTAGTCATGCCACGACTGTCTGTACTACTTTTTATTCCCGTCCTTGCCTGTATCGGCACGTGCACTTCGCTTTCGGCTCAAACAGCAGGTACACTCCCGCCCTGCTCGTCTCCTGAATTCCGCCAGTTCGATTTCTGGCTCGGTGAATGGGATCTCACGTGGAAAGACGGCGGTAAAGGCACCAACACGATCGCCCGCGAACTCGGTGGCTGCGTCATTGTCGAGAATTTCACTACCGCCGATTCGGTACCCTTTGTGGGACGTTCCGTGTCGACCTTCAGCCTCGAGGCAGGGGAGTGGAGGCAGACGTGGGTTGACAATCAGGGGAGCTACCTCGATTTCGCCGGGGGGCTGGTCGGCGACAGCATGATCCTTGGCCGCGAGGCCCGTCGCAATGATACGACGTTCCTGCAGCGCATGGTCTTCTACAATATCGCTCCCGACAGCCTTGACTGGAGTTGGCAGCGTTCCGATGATCGGGGTGCCACCTGGCGTCCGATGTGGGATATCCACTACACTCGCCGCCGCTGAATGCATATAATAGACGTATGAAACGCCACTACCTCGTGATGACCCTCGGGCTGTACGTCTTCCTCATGGGGGTTGTCGGCCTCATCCGTACCGGGTCAGTCGTCCCAGTGCTGATCACCGGCTCCATCGCTTTAGTTACCCTGCTGATTGCGATGTTCGTCCAGCGCGGATCCCGAAAGGCCCTCATGTTTGCCACGGTTTGGGCCGCGATCAATACCCTTGTCTACACCTACATCGCCATCATGCCGGTCAGTGCACATGATCCCAACCGGACCGGTAGCGCTTACATCTTTGGCTCGATGGCTCTGGTGGCCTTGGCGGTTTTCTTCGGTCTCACCGGCGAATTTCGTCGCCGTCGTTTGCCGCGACGGTCGTAATGTTCCCCCGACATTGAACTTCGGTTTTGTCGATGCTGGCTGTTCAGTACAGATGGGTGCTGCTATCTAACTCATTGCCATAAAAGTTCTTAATCGAAAGATCCGATTCCGGCGAAAAACTTCTTAACTTATCCCCCGAAAGGAACGTTATTAACTAACAGTTCAGTTAAACTAAACGGTTGTTTATGAAGACAGAAGACAACACACCAACACCCCGGCCCAATGATGATTCCGAGGCCGCTGGAACTAAGCGGCGCATCCTCGAAGCCGCCCTCGTCGAGTTCGCTGAGCAAGGTGTTGCGGGCGCCCGGGTCGACCGGATAGCCGAACGGGCGGGGGTCAATAAGGCGCTCCTCTACTACTATTATGGCAAGAAGCAGCACCTGTATGAAGAGACACTTACGGCTTACATGCGGGACACGGTCACGGCGGCCCGTTTGCGCTTGGAGGGAACGAAAGACCTCCAGGAGGCTCTGACCGCTGTCGCCCACCATTACCAGATGGCCTTCCTGGCCCGGCCTGAGATTCCCCGCCTCCTGTTGCGTGAACTGGCCGACCCCGGGAGTGCCCTTGTGCCGCGGTGGGCTGAACGCATTCGCGAGTCCGGGATTCCCACGATCATCCGCGGCCTGCTCGAACAGGAGCGGAGCGACGGGCGGCTGCGGGAGTTCGAACTGCGGCAGGCGATTGTTTCGTTCATCACTATGCAACTCGGCTACTATCTCATGGCGCCTCTGATTAATCGGGTCCTGCAGATCACCGACTATGAGGACTTTGTCAAGCAGCGCGGCGACGCCGTCGTCGACCTGTTTCTTAACGGAGTGAAGACACGATGAAGCACCTTCCCGGAATACTGCTGGCGCTGGGCCTGTCTACGATGTCGCCCGCGTTTGCCCGCGACCTGTCGCTTTCCGACGCACTGGCGCTGGCAAGGGAACACTCTCGCGAGTTGCAGCGGGCCGAAGCCGAGCGGGAGGCCGCGCAGGCCGTGGTCGGTACGGCGCGCGCCGCCCGCTTTCCGACGCTTGCGGCCACTGCGACGGCATTCTACAATACCGATATCGCGGCGCTGACTATCCCTTTGACCGGCGCTACGATCACCCGCGAGCTCGGGACCAAGGCAAATTATCAGACTGACCTCCGACTGAGTATCCCGCTGTTTACCGGCGGACGGATCTCCGGCGGAATCGGGGCGGCGATGGCGAGCGAGGTGTACCGCCGTGCGCTTGTCGATGCCCAGGAGGATCAGGTCTACTACCTCGCGCGCCTGGAGTACCTGAATGTCTACCGTGGCGAACGCCAAGTTCAGGCGGCCGAACAATCGTTGCGCCGAGTCCGGGTCATTCGGCAGTCGGTTGCATCTCTCTATGAAGCCGGCGCGGCCGATTCGGTTGCGATCCTTGAAGTCGCCCTGGCGGTCAATGAGGCGCGGTTTCGATTGGAACAGGCGATGCACGATCATCGCGCCGCCGAGATCCGACTGGCGCAGGTGCTGGGGCTACCGGCCGGCGAATCCTTCAACCTCACCACCAGGGCGCCTGAGCCCTCGCTCCCTGATGAAATCGTTGCGGGGTCGGAACGCCCGGAGTTGCGCGCCGCTTCAGCCGCTCTTGCCATAAGCCGGGCCGAAGTGACTCAAGCGCGGGCCGGCTGGTGGCCGTCGCTGGCGGCCTACGGCGGATACTCCTACGGCATGCCCAATCTCGACCGTTTCAACAACACCTGGAATGACTTCTGGCAGGTGGGCGCCCGCCTCGACTGGTCTTTCAACCTCGGCTTTGAAACCAGACATCGGGTCAATCGCTCGCATCATGCCGCCCGGGCTGTCGAACACCAGCGCGAGAATGTCCGGGAAGACTTGGACGAACAGCGCCTGATCGCGTGGGAAAATCTCAAGCTCGCTTTCGAGCAGTACCAAACCGCTCGTGATCGCTATCGGATCACGTCGAGTAATTACCGCCTCGCCGAGTCGCAGCACCGCGAGGGGGCGCTGACTTCAAATCGCCTCGTCGAAATCGAAGCGACGCTTTCTGAAGCCGAAGCGGCGGTGGCTGCCGCCGAAGCCGGATTCTACATAGCGCAGTCGGCGTACTTTTACGCCACGGGATCGGACAAACTCACGGAAGGCTTCTGATATGAAACTACTCCTCCCTATCGTCATTACTCTGACTGTCGGTGTCGTCAGTTGCGCCGACAAACAGAGCGTGCCCGCCGGCTCGGGTATGATCGAGGCGACCGAAGTCACAGTCTCGGCCCAGACCGCCGGGCAGGTGACCAGTCTGTTTTTCGACGAAGGCGCAGCCGTTGTCGCGGGCGACACGCTCGCGATCATCGATCCGACCAAACTGCAACTCGAACTGGCATCCGCGCAGGCAGGGCGCGAGGTTGCGGTCACCCGACTAAACGCATCCCAGCTCCACCTCAGAGAAGCCCGCGAAACGGAAGCCTACACCCAGACCGAACTGAACCGTATTGAACGTCTCGTCGCATCCAGCACCGGCACGCAGCGGCAGCTCGATGAAATTAAACATCGCAATGCGCAGGCTCAGATCGCGGTCAATACCGCGCAGGCATCGATTTCGTCGCTGCAGGCGGAGCTCACTCGTATTGATGCCGATATCGCGCGTATCCGGCGCCAGTTGGCCGACGCCTACCCGACTGCACCGGCGTCCGGGACGATCACCGAAAAGTATGTCAATGTCGGCGAACTCCTCTCCCCCGGCCGTCCGATCGCCCGCATAGCGCGGCTCGACTCGGTGTGGGTGACGATCTATCTTCCCGCCGCTGACTTCTCGCGCGTCTCGCTCGGTCAAACGGCGACAATCGACACCGAGGCCGATTCAACCTTTACCGGCACGGTCACGTGGCTGGCCGATGCAGCCGAATTCACACCGAAAAACGTCCAGACCAAGAAGGCGCGCGCCGACCTGGTGTACGCGGTGGAAGTCACCGTGCCCAACCAGCAGAAGCAGCTCAAGGTCGGTCAGCCGGTCTACGTGACGATAGGTCAGTAATGCCGTATCTGGAAGTGGAACATCTGGCAAAAGCCTATGGCACCGTGCAGGCGGTGCGTGATTTCTCTTTCGGTGTTGCCCGAGGGGAGATCTACGCGCTGGTCGGGCCCGACGGCGCCGGTAAAACCACGATCATGCGTTCGATATGCAACCTCATCACCCCCGACCGGGGTCAGGTGTTTTTCGACCGCCGTGACGCGCGTACCGAATTCGCGCGGCTCAAAGCGGATCTCGGCTACATGCCGCAGGTGTTCTCCCTGTACCCTGATCTGAGCGTCGAAGAGAACCTGATCTTTTACGCGGGCATTTACGGCATTCGCGGCCGCGACTATGAACGACGACGAGACCACCTCTACGAGTTTTCGAATCTCAAGCCATTCGCTGACCGTCGTGCGGCCGCCCTCTCCGGCGGCATGAAGCAGAAGCTCGCCCTTTCCTGTGCCCTCATGCACGATCCCAAACTGCTGCTCCTGGATGAGCCGACCACCGGCGTCGATCCGCTTTCGCGACGCCAGTTCTGGGAGATTCTCCTCGAACTGAAAAGGGAGGGCGTCGCGATTGTCGTAACGACTCCTTATATGGACGAGGTGGCGCGTGCCGACCGCGGGTCGTTCATCTTCGATGGCGTCAGGCTGGCCGAGGGAACACCGCGCGAACTGACGGCCCTGTTCGACGGCGAGGTTTTTTTCGTCGATACCCTCGCCGACGCCGCGCTCATTCTTCGGCTGGATGCACTTCCCGGTATCCGGGCCCGTCGTTTCGGCGCAGGCCTGCACCTCTACCTCGCGCGTGGCGACTCCATTGACCGTCACCTGGACGCTCTCGCGGCGGTCGGCATCACCCGGAGCCTCATCACCCGGGTCGAGCCGGACCTCGAAGATTCCTTCATTCAGCAGATGGAGAGGTCGGCATGAGCGAATCCGCCGTCACCATTGACCGTCTGTCCCGGCATTTCGGCCAGTTCAAGGCGGTTGACGACATCTCGCTGACAGTCGAGCAGGGAGAGACCTTTGGTTTCCTCGGCGCCAACGGCGCCGGCAAGACGACGACCATCCGCATGCTCACCGGGCTGCTTCTTCCCACCTCAGGTGTGGGCACGGTCGCCGGCTACGATGTCTTCACCGAATCGGAGCAGATCAAGCGGTCTATCGGGTACATGTCGCAGAAGTTCTCCCTCTACCCCGACCTGAGCGGCCGCGACAACATGCGCTTTTATGGCGCGGCTTACGATCTCGACAGTGCACGTATTACCCGTCGGATCGGTGAGTTGTCCGAGCGGCTGGGTTTGGCCGAGTTCCTCGACCGCCCCAGCGGTGCGTTGCCAACCGGCTGGCGCCAGCGCCTCGCGCTCGGTGTCGCCCTGCTTCACGAACCACGCATCCTCTTTCTCGATGAGCCGACCAGCGGCGTCGATCCGGTTTTCCGCCGCCGGTTCTGGGAGGTCCTTTACGAACTGGCGGCTGAGGGCGTTACGGTTTTTGTCACCACGCACTACATGGACGAGGCCGAGTACTGCGACCGCATCTCGATCATGCATCGTGGGCGTATCGTCGAGCTCGGACGACCTTTCGACATCGTCCGCCAGCATGGACAAGCCAATCTCGAGGAGACATTCGTTCACCTGATCAGCGCCGAGGAGTCACGCAATGCGTAAGATCTATTATATCGCCCGCAAGGAGATCTACCACATCCTGCGCGATCCCCGATCATTGATGATCGTAATCGCCATGCCGGTGCTCATGACGTTCCTCTACGGCTTTGCGATCAATATGGATATCGAGAATATCCGCCTCGCGGTGGTCGATTATGACCGGAGCACCGAATCAAAGGACCTGATCGACGCTTTCTACAGCTCCACTTACTTCTCGGAGCCGCGGGCGGCGGTTGACCAAGGGGATTCGGAGGCCATTCTCAAATCGGGGGACGCGCATGCCGTACTCGTGATCCGGCCCGGATATGGTGAGGCGCTGCGTACCGGCCGGGAGTTCGCGCTGGGGATGTTTATCGACGGCTCCGACAACAATATTGCGGCCGCGGTGCAAAACTACTCCCAGGGGCTGCTGTTGACTTCAGCGCTCGAACTGCTTCCCGCCGGTCAGGTATCCGGGGGTATCCGCCTGACGACCCAGGTTCTTTACAATCCCGATCTCAAGTCAGCCCAGTTCTTCGTTCCGGGCCTGATTGCCCTCATTCTCGTGATGATCTCGGCGCTGCTCACGTCGATCACGATCGCCCGTGAGAAGGAAACCGGTACGATGGAGCAGTTGCTCACCGCCCCGGTAACGCCGGTGCAGATCCTCATTGGCAAGATCATTCCGTACGTGTTTATCGCCCTGCTCGATGGCGCGCTTATAGTCGTGATCGCCCGAATTGTTTTCGACGTTCCTTTTCTCGGCTCCCACCTGCTCATGCTGCTCTATTCTCTCATCTACATCGGGGCGTCACTGGCGCTCGGCATTCTCATTTCGTCGCTTGTGCAGACGCAGCAGGTAGCCATGATGTTCGCTCTGACCGCAACCATGCTCCCGTCGGTCATGCTCTCCGGGTTCATTTTCGCGATCAAGAATATGCCTCCGGTGTTGCACGGGATCAGCTACATCATTCCCGCCCGCTACTTCGTGCGCATCATCCGCGGGATCATGCTCAAAGGAGCCGGCGCCGAAGCGCTGATCTTCCAGGGCCTCGCCCTGGTCGGCCTCATGCTCATCATGATGACGATCGCCGCGCGGAAATTCAAAATGAAGGTAGCCTGACATGCAAGTGCGCGCCCTCCGCGGCCTGATCCGCAAGGAGTTTATCCAGGTCTTCCGCGACCGCAACATGCTGCGGATCATCTTTGCCATGCCGATTATCCAGCTGCTCATTTTCGGCTATGTCGCCAACACCGAGGTTCGGCAGATCGCCCTCGATGTGTACGACTTCGACCAGAGCGCTGTTTCGCGCCATTATGTCGATGCCCTTGAGGCGGGCGGCTACTTCACTCCGCAACCGGCGCCGTTCTCGATACTGGATATTGAAGAGCGGTTCAAGCGAAACGAAGCTGAGATGGCGATGATAATCCCCCCGGACTTCACCCGCGGGCTCACGGGTGGGAGCATAGCGACCGTTGGCCTCATTGCCGACGGTTCCAACTCCTCCACGGCCGCGATCGGCCTGGGGTACGCAGCACGTATCTCGACCCAGTACGCCCGCGATGTGAAAGATGTAGCAATCCCGCTGGAACTCCGGTACCAGGTGCTCTACAACCCGGAGATGGAATCAGTCTATTTCATGGTTCCCGGCATTGTCGCCGCCCTCTTGACCATGGTCACGGTCATGCTCACGTCGATGGCTATTGTCCGGGAACGGGAGCGCGGGACGCTTGAGCAGCTCATGGTCACCCCGATGTCGAACTGGACGCTCCTGCTCGGCAAACTCATCCCGTTTGCCGTGCTCGGTATGTTCGAGATGGTTCTGGCCCTGACATTCGGAATTCTCTGGTTTAACGTCCCCTTCGCCGGGTCGGTGCCGCTCTTGTTCGCTCTTTCCGGTCTCTATCTCCTCACCACCCTCGGCATCGGGTTGTTCTTCTCGACCATCACCTCGACACAGCAGCAGGCGATGTTTTTCGCCTGGTTCTTCTCGGTCTTCGCCCTGCTCACGTCGGGTCTGTTCACACCGGTCTCGAACATGCCGATGTGGACACAGTATCTCACCTGGGCCAACCCGATGCGGTTCTTTCTGGACATTGCGCGGGGGATAATGATGCGGGGGGCCGGTTTCCTTGATCTCATCGTGCAGGTTCGCGCGCTCGTGCTTTTTGCCGTCGTGGTCATGGGCATATCCGTGCTCCGCTTCTCCAAGCGGATGGCCTAGAGGCTACTTTGTGGGCGAAGCGATCGGGAGGCGCAGCGCAGCTATGCGAATGGCCGCGAGCGGCACCAGCGGCAAGAGGTACTTCTCCCAATTGAGATATGAGAACGGCATGACAATCAGAAACAGCAGGATGGACAGGTCGAGAAGAAGCGGTAGATCACGTTGCCCCGCGCGAATGCGAGCGTGGGCGCTCCTGACTACCTGGATGACAATCGGCAAGCCCAGCACGAAACCGAGGAAGAAGACTGCGTGAGGAATCCAGGCCGGGCCGTTCAGCGCCACCAGCGCTTTGTGGAACAGCCCGACCGTGTGAACCCCGATATCCCTGGCGTACGGTGAAGCTCCGACCGGGAACAAAAAGTACGATGGACCCAGCACGAGGGCGACTGCGTTGACTCGCCAATCGCCGTACACCTGCCGCCAGCTGAACGCCACGACCGGCAGCAGGTAAAGGAAGAGCAGGCTGATATAGAGCACGAGGAAGTCAGGATGGAAGGATAGCCCTTCGTTCAGGTAAAGCCGGCGCAGATTGTTGTCGGGACTCAGCCCACCCCAGAGAAGCGTCAGGAGAGCCAGGGGCAAGGTAGCCACGAGAGCAGCTACCAGCAGCTCGAATGCCGGCCGCCGCTGATTGGGATCGGCGAGTGTGGTCAGGGTCCACCCGATAATCGCCGCAGGCAGAAACACAAGGTACTGTCGACTGAGCAAGGCCCCGGCCAACCCGACAAATACGATCATCGGCCGATCACGCACTGCTCCGAGCAGCGCGATCAACACGAAGAGAATGGCCGGACCGTCGGTGAAGACAAAGACCGAGAATCCGATCATGTAAGGATGCAGGGCGAGAAACAGCGTCAACAGTAACGCCGCTATCCCGTTACGAAATACCAACCACACGATGCGGTGGCAGAGTAGGTACGAAGCGGGGGCGATAAGCAATGAAAGAACGCGCAGGGAGGGCAGTTCCAACCCGGCCAGCATGCCCCATAGCGCGTAGAGCGCGAAGGGGAGCGGACCCGACATCTCGGGGTAGGTTCGCAGGGTCGCAAGGGTTGGCTCGTTAGCGAACAGCCGGACCGTTTCGGCAAAGTGGCGCTCGTCACCCCAGGGCTCCCAGTGGAGAACCCCGGCGACCATCAGTCCGCCTCCAATCGCCGTGATCACTCCCAGAAGCCACCAGAGCGACTGCCTGTACCCGGGGGCCAAATTCACCGCGGCCATTCCACTTCATAGAGGTTGAATACGAGGCCGAACGGATCCCGGAGGTAGCAAGCCCTTCCGCTTCCTTCCCAGCGCACCACAGTGCACCCTTTCGCCACCAGGTCCTCCCGCGCCGCTTCGACGTCGGGCACGAGGAGCTCGAATACGATCAGCGAATGGGCACGCTTGTCGACGAACAGGCGGATCGGGTCGGCCGCCAGTTCAACCGAGATGTCGTTATCGGCCCGCACCCGCAGGCCCAGCACTTTGGTGTAGAACTCAACGGCTTCTCTCTGACGGGGAGTCTCGATACAGATACAGCGACTCGGTTTGTAGGGCATGGTGGCGCTCCTTGGGAAGTTCTGTCAACTCCGCCAAGATCGGTGTGCGGCCGAATTGTGTCAACAGAGATCAGAAACGGTACTCAACCCCGAGCACCGGAATACGCGGGAACTGGTGGTAGGTCTCGATGCGTCGGTCCCCGCTGTCCCAGTAGCTCGCGGCGACGTTCTCTCGATCATAGGCGTTCCACACTTCGCCGTAGACGACGAGGAACGATCCCGAGAAGACGAATTCTTTCTGAAGACGGACATTGAGGCTGTGGTAGGCCGGATATCGCACTTCGTTCGCCTGATCGTAGTCGAAGACAGCGGCATTATAGCGAGTGGTCAATTCCATGTCATAGGGAGTGAACGGTCGCCCGCCGCCGTAGACCCAGCGCCCGCTGAGTTGCCATCCCGCCGAGGGACGGTAGCGGGATTCGAAGTCCAGGGCAACGCCGTTATCGATGATCCGATTGCGTCGTACGCCCCCATAGTCATCGTACCACGCCCGGGACACCGCCCCGCTGAGCCCCAGGAGCAGTCGGTTGAACAGCGATACATCGAGCGAGGCCTCGATTCCTCGCACTCCGGCCTGGCCGTTCGCTGTCAGAGGTCCGTGGCCTGGCATGAAGCCGTAGTCGTACACCAGCTCATCGAGCACAAACACGGTCGGGCGCGCGGAATCCATCGGCATGTGGTCGTAGTCTTTGACGTACCCCTCCAGTCCGAGGCGGATACTGCCGCCAATCCGGTGCGAGAACCCGGTGACAGCATGGATGGCCCGGGGACCTTCAAGGTCATGGTTCTCCTCCTGTTGCAGCAACAGCGACAGCGGCAGGCTCTGGCGATACATACCCAGGGAAGTGTACAGGATCATCGCCTCGCTCAACCGGTACTCAATCGATCCCCTCGGCGACAGATGCTGTTGCCCGGCGAATCCCCATCGGTCGTAACGCAAACCCAGTCCGATGGTGCACCGGCTTCCCGCTCGCCAATCGGTCTGCAGCCACAGTCCGACATCGGCGTACTGCTCGGTCGCGTTGATCACGACCGTGTCGCTGAGATATCCCCCTTCATCGCTGAACGGGTTGATTAGAATATGGTAGTCGGCATTGCGGAGACTGCCTTCCCCTCCACAGTGGAGCGAGAAGAGCGTGGAGACCTGTTGCCAGGCCGCATGGCGCAGAACCACTGCCTCGTCGATTGACGAATTTTCGTTAACGCGGCGATTCGTGCCGGCGAAGAAATGATCGTCGTCGTGTTCGGTGTGGCTGGCCGAGAGCGACGTCTGGCGGCGGCTTCTCCCCGGGCGGTGATGGTCGAGATTCACACCGATCGTTCCCGTGCGATAGTCCATAGTGCCGCTGAAATCCGTGCCCCAGTTCTCTGAGACACTCTCGGAAAGGTGAAAGTCCCCCGTGCCGGCGACGCCGAGCACCGTCAGGCTGTTGAGACTGTCCAGGTCGATTGTCGCCTTGGCGTGCAGATCCGAGTAGTCCGGTGACGACTCAATATCGAGCATCTCCAGCAGCAGATTAAGAAATCCCTTCCGCCCCGACACCAGAAACGAACCGGCCCCTTTCGGCAGCGGTCCCTCGGCAGTCACCGAAGCTCCCGTAATATCGATCGATGCGACGCCTGAGAACCGATCCCGGTTCCCGGCCTTCAGCGAGATATCGATAATGGATGAGAGCCGGTCTCCGAAGGCAACCGGGAAACCTCCGGCGTAGAACCGGGCGTTTTCAATGAGGTGCGCGCCCAGTATTCCGAGTGGGCCGCTGCCCGATCCCTGTGACGGAAAGTGGTTGATTGTTGGCAGGGGGATGTTGTCGACGTAGAACCCGTTCTCGATGGCCGATCCCCCGCGTACGATCAAGCTCGGGTAGCGGTCATCGAAGCGTGCCACCGGAACCATCCCCGACACCGCCCGGCTGATGTCATTGAGGCTCGCCGGTCGTTCGGCAACCGTCTCTCCCGTTACCACGATTGTTCCGGTTCCGGCGCGATCGCTCTCGGGGTCTCGCGAGCCGCGCACCACGATCGGCTTGCGCACCACCGGCGCCGGTGTCAGCGTCAGCCGCAGGTTCACCATGCTGTCGGCCGCGGTCAGGCGGACATTGCGCATATGAAAAGGGGCGTACCCGAGGAAGGAGACGCTGATACGGTAGGTTCCGAACGGTACATTCGCGAAGGCGAAGTCTCCCGCGCTGTCCGCGGCGGTAGCGCGGGCGGCTTCGTGCAGGCGAACGGTTGCTCCTGCCAGCGGTAAACCGGAAACCCGGTCGACAACC
>JBGSIV010000062.1:0-49605 GCA_041742355.1 Candidatus Zixiibacteriota bacterium | reverse complement strand
GCGGCGCGTTCAGCATTGACTGAACGCGCCGCTTCTTTTGGGGGAAATCCCCCGACAGATCTCCATAGATAAACCCGCAGGCGGGTGACTGCGGGTTGGGTTGTTTGTTCTGAGCGTCAGACAGCCGTCTTCTCTTTGAGGAAATCGATAATCTCCCCGGACTTCATCCGCTTCTGCTCCATGCTGTCGCGGTCGCGCAGGGTCATGGTCTCGTCCTCGAGCGTCTGGCCGTCAACAGTGATGCAGAACGGGCAGCCGGCCTCGTCCATTCGGGCATAGCGCCGCCCCACCGCACCGGACTCATCGTAGAAGACTTTGAAGTGCCTTTTTAGATCATGGTAGACTTTATCAGCGAACTCCGGCATACCGTCTTTCTTCACCAGCGGGAAGACAGCTGCCTTGATCGGCGCCACTTTCGGTGACAGCCGCAGGAAGACGCGGGTCTCTCCTTTGATCTCCTGTTCGTCGTACGCGTCGACCAGGAGAGTCAGAAGGCTCCTGTCGCAGCCGGCCGAGGTTTCGATGATATACGGGATGAACTTCTCGGTGTAGACATCGTCGCTGTAGCGGAGGTCCTTCTTGGTGGCCTCCATGTGGCGGCTCAGATCGAAATCGGTCCGGTTGTGGACTCCCTCGAGCTCCTGCCAGCCGAATGGAAACTCGTATTCGATGTCCCAGGCGGCCTTGGCGTAGTGAGCCAGTTCCCCCTCGCCGTGCTGGTGCCAGCGGAGCTTGCTCTCCTTGATCCCCAGCTCGAGGTAGAACTGCCACCGCTGCTCCCGCCAGTACTCCATCCACTTGTCATCCTCGCCCGGCGCGACAAAGAACTGCATTTCCATCTGCTCGAACTCGCGCGTGCGGAAGATGAAGTTGCCGGGGGTGATTTCGTTGCGGAAGGCCTTGCCGATCTGGGCGATGCCGAACGGGATCTTCTGCCGCGAGGAATTCTTGACGTTGAGGAAGTTGACGTAGATCCCCTGGGCCGTCTCGGGGCGCAGGAAGACCTCGCTCGAGGAGTCCTCCATCGGACCCATGTGGGTCTTGAACATCAGGTTGAACTGCCGGGCCTCGGTCAGCTCACCGTCGCACTCGTGGGGGGTCTTGGACGGCTTTAGCGGACAGCGCGCCATATCGAGCTTGTCCGCCCGGAATCGGGCCTTGCACTTCTTGCAGTCGACCATCGGGTCGTGGAATTCCGTGACGTGGCCCGACGTGTGCCAGACTTGGGGGTGCATGAAAATCGCAGCATCGAGGCCTTCGACATCGTCCCGGCGGTGGGTCATGGCATTCCACCAGACGGTCTTGAGGTTCCGCTTCAGCTCTGAGCCCAACGGGCCGTAGTCCCAGCACGACGACAGGCCGCCGTAGATTTCGCTGGAGGGGAAGATGTAGCCGCGCCGCTTGCACAGCGAAACCAGTTTATCCATCGTGTCGTCGGCTTTGTTCTGAGCACCCATGGTTCGGTCGCTTTCCTTATGAATCGGGTTCGGCCGCGCGGGTCAAACCCGTCGGTCACGCTTGAAATATTCGGCTGCGGATCAGGCTTCACGGCGCCTGATATCGTCTTCAAATCGTCAGGCCGCAATCAGCCCGACTCGCCGGTTGCCTCTTGCGGTTCGGTCCGTCAACTCCCTTTCAGTTTCTCCAGAAACGTCAGGGATTTCAACTCGCCGCGGATATCGGCCTGGTACGCCATGAATTTCGTCAGCGCCTCAATCAGCCGCACTGCGTCCCGGTATGTTATCGGCAGACCGGCTGCCTGCGCGAGGGATGCCCCCTGCAACGCCAGCACCAGCCGGTAGGTCTCCGCCGAAAACGGAATATAATAATCCCCGACCGATTTGCAAGCGCCGCAGACCATCCCGCCGCGCTCGGCCGAGAACAGCACCTCCCCTTCCCCTACCACCAATTTCTCGCCCGCCGCGCCGCAGGAGACGCAGTACCCGAGCGACGGATGGTAACCGAGCATCGACAACAGCCGGATATAAAAGGTCACGAACACCGGCGCCAGGGCCTGTTTGGGGACGGTTTCGACCAATTCGAGAAACGAGACATAGTAATCGTACAGCGCCGGGTGGGGTTCGCGATCCCCGAGGAGATTCATGAGCAGTTCGGCACCGGCTGAGGCGAAAGCCAGTCGCCCGAGAGTACCGTCACCCTCGAACTGGTAGGCTTTGACCAGCGCGACATCGGACAGGTAGCCGGCCGACTCCTTCTCGGAGTGGTAGAACGTTAGCTCTTGCCGAGCGAACGGCACTAACCGCCCCCGCTTGCTGGTCATCTGCCTCCCCCCTTTGTCGGTCAGGGCCAGTTTGCCGAAATCACGCGTGAAAAAGACTACGGTTCGGGATGATTCGGACCAATTATGTGCTTTGAGGACAATAGCTTCTGTTGTCTTTATGGCCATGGTTTCCTATCCTGCTGTCCCCCGGGTTCGGTCACTGCCTGTGTCTCTTCTACCGGCCGGTCGCCCCCATGACCCTCACATCGATCTCTCTCATACACCAATCTACCAAATTACTTCTAGGGTCTGCAACAACACCGACATTTCCTTCCAACGGTGGGACCCCACTTCCAAGTGGCAAGTCCTTGGGCATTGCCGCGTCAACGCTCCCAATGTTGATCAAAAGAATCGACAATGTGATTGCAACGGCCCGCCCGATTGGCGATCTTAGGTTTACCTGAAATCGGACCTACTTGTTGAGGAGCACCCCATGAAAGTGGAACCGCAAAAAGAGCACGCCTGGTTGCAACGTCTGGTCGGCGACTGGACATACGAAATCGATGCTATCATGGCACCGGGCGAACCCCCGATCAAACTCAGGGGGAACGAGATCGTCCGCTCGGTCGGCGGGATCTGGATCGTGGCCGACGGCCAGGGAGAGATGCCCGGCGGCGGCATTGCGAAAACCATGCTGACCATTGGATTCAACCAGCGCAAGCAGCGCTTTGTCGGCAGCTGGATCGGATCGATGATGACCTACCTCTGGATGTACGAGGGAACGCTCGACGCCAGTGAGAAGGTGTTGTCGCTCGAGTGCGACGGACCTGTCTTCGGCCCCGATGGATCCATGTCGGAAGGCACCACACGGTACAAAGACGTCCACGCCCTCATTTCCGAAAACGAGCGTACGCTGACCGGGAACATCCTCGGCCCCGACGGCAACTGGAGCGAGATGATGACCTGCACGTACCGCCGGTCATAGCGGGAAGGGAACCCGGGCGGTCTTTTATGGAGCAGATGGCTGGCACGAGCCTTCAGCGGTCGTGCCTTGCCTGGCTGTCAGGCCTCCTGCGGAAGCGCTCGGACTCTCACTGCCCCCGAAACCGGTAAATCTCTTCGTTGGGGCGGACCATGCGGTAGCGGGTGCGGGCGATGTACTCGATGTAGCTCGGATCAGACTGCAGCAGCTGGCGAATCCTCGCCGCATCCGCCAGTTCCGCCGTGTGCAGGCGGTTGGCTTCAAGGAGAGCGGCATGCTCCATGTGCAGGCGGATGATTCGGGGGATGCCGTAGTCTCCCACCGTCAACGACCAGACAAAGAGCGCCCCGAAGAGCCACAGCCCGTAGCGCATCAGCTGGCGGCGCAGGCGTGACTCTTCCGAGGTCAGGCGGGACTTGAAATTCTCCGCCAGTGGCGCCCAAAAAGGGCGGCTGTTTTTTACCCGTCGCGGCATTGACAGATTTTGCGCGAAATGCCCGCCGGGTGCAATATAAAATTGACCTGGTCTTTGCTCATTAGTCGGCCCCAGGTCCTTCCCTGGCGGAGCGTCTTGTCCGGCAGACGAATCTTCACCTTTCTCTGGAATCTCATAAGTCCTTTACCCCTCCCCTCCTGTAGCTGCAATTCCGGCCGTAACACATTCGTGGACGAGACTCCCCATACCACTCAGGCGCTCGACTCCGAACGCGAGGCGCTGCTCGAACAGCTTCAGCGCATGATCGAGACCCCGATGATCGTGCTGGCGTTCATCTGGCTCGGTCTGTTCATTGTCGAAGTCATCTGGGGGCTCAACCCGTTTCTCGAAATTGCCGGTTACGTCATCTGGGGATTGTTCCTCCTGGAGTATCTGCTGGGGTTCTGGCTGGCGCCGCGCAAGCTGCCGTATGTCGGCCACAACTGGCTGAAAGGAATCGCGCTCGTGGCGCCCGCCCTGCGCGTGTTTCGGATATTCTATTTGCTGCGCCTGGCCCGCCTGGCGCGCGTTTCTCGGGCCGCCACGGTGGCAAGAGGGCTGCGCCTGGTCCGAGTGATCAGCTCGATCAATCGCGGGATGCGGGCGTTGGGGCGGACGATGGGGCGTCGGGGGTTCGGCTATGTGGTGGTGCTGACGATCATCGTGACGCTCGTCGGTGCGGCGGGGATGTATGCGTTTGAGAACGATGGCCCGGAGGGGCCGGTGTTCGAGGACTACGGCACGGCCGTCTGGTGGACCGCGATGATCATGACCACAATGGGCTCGGAGGGTTGGCCCAGAACACCGGAGGGGCGCGTGCTGTGTGTGCTGCTGGCGCTGTACAGCTTCACCGTGTTCGGGTATGTGACGGCGGTACTGGCGACGTTTTTCATCGGCCGGGATGCCGAGGATGACGAGACTGAGGTGGCGGGGGCGCAGCAACTTGCCAAGTTGCGGGAGGAGATCCGGGCGTTGCGAGAGGAGTTGGGGCGCCGTTAGCAGAGAAGGCGCCCGGAATCCCCCTGTTCAACTCTTGCACACCTCCACCCCACGATTACCCATTCAACAGTCCGGCAATCCTGACGATACTAGGAGAGATAGCGGAAACCGTGCACCCATCGATGGACATACATGGCCAAAATCGACCAGCTCCTGCAGATTGTCCGCGACGCCAACGCCTCGGACCTCCACCTCGCCGCCGGATCGGTCCCTGTGGTCCGTGTGGCCGGCAAGCTGGAGAAGACCAGCCACAAGCGCCTCTCCAGTGAGACGATCAGGGGACTGATCTACGAAATCCTCTCGGATGAGCAGATCCGCGCGTTTGAACGGGAGGGGGATATCGATGCCGCTTACGGCATTCCTGCCGGCGCCCGGTTTCGCATTAACATCTACCGCATGCAATCGGGTATCGCGGCGTCGATACGTCTCATTCCCGACTCCCCGCCGAGCCTTGAATCCCTGGGATTCGCGGAGACTGTCGCCCGCCTGGCCGAGCACCGGGCCGGGCTGGTCCTGGTCACCGGCCCCACTAACTCCGGCAAGACCACGACGCTGGCGGCCATGCTCGACTACATCAACACGAATTTCTCTCGCCACATCGTGACACTCGAGGATCCGATTGAGTACATCCACGTAAACAAGAACTCGCTGATCACCCAGCGCCAGATCGGGCTGCATGTCCAGTCGTTCGCGGCGGGCGTCCGGGCCGCGTTGCGCGAGGATCCCGACGTCATCATGGTCGGGGAACTGCGGGACACCGAGACGATTGCCCAGGCAGTGACCGCTGCCGAAACAGGCCTGCTGGTGCTCGGCACCTTGCATACCACCAGCGCTGCGGCTACGATCGATCGGGTGGTCGATGTCTTCCCCCCCAACCAGCAGCAGCAAATCCGGGTGATGCTCGCCGACACGCTGGCCGGGGTCGTTTCCCAGCACCTGCTGACCAAGGCCAACGGGGCAGGGCGAGTGCTTGCTTACGAGTTGCTCACGCGCACGGCTTCAGTCAAAAATCTCATCCGCGAGGGGAAGACCCATCAGGTGCCGAATATCATTCAGTCCAGCCGGAAGCAGGGGATGCGCCTTCTGGACAACCACCTCAAAGCGCTCGTGGACGCCGGCATCATAAAACCGGAAGAAGCGGTCCGGGTCGCGGTCGACCCTGCGCCCTTTCTCACCCTGACTGAACACCACGTACACGAAACGGCCGGAGCATCATGACCACAGGACACCGCAAACGCCTCGATGAAATCCTCATCGCCGAAGGCCTCGTTTCCGAGGTCCAGATCCGCGAAGCCCTCATGCGCCAGAAGGCCCATGGCGGCAAAGTTGGCTCGCAACTGCTCTACCACCGCTATATCGACGAGGCGGGGCTGGTCAAAGCGCTGACGATTCAGTTCGGCTGCGAGGGAGTAGTGCTGTCGAGACTGGAGATCTCGGAGGTCGTCATCGGGATGATCCCCAAACGGATTGCGCTGGCCCGCAAGCTTCTGCCGTTCGACTTCGACCCGCCGTCCAACACGCTCAAGGTCGCCTGCGAAAATCCCACCGATCCTGAGGTCGTCAACGAACTCAAGTTCGTGGCGCGCGGCCGCAAGGTGAAGCTCTATGTCGCCGCCGAACTGCCCCTCGATGTCGCCCTGTCCCGGTACTACCTCGGCGAGGACATTTCGCTCGACGAAAGCCTGTCGCTGCAAATTCCCGATGAAGCGACCGAAACCGGCAAGCTCCCGATCGATCCAGCATCGGACCAGTCCGATGCCCCGCCGCGGGAGGCGGTCCTGCTGGTCACCGACGAAGAATATTGCGCCCCGCTGCTGCAATCAATTTTTGAACGGGATGACCTCGATGTCGTCATCAGCGATTCGGCCGACGACGCAATCGAAATGATCGGCAACCGCCGATTCCGGACCGTCTTTATTAAGGACACGGTCCCCGGCGACTATATCGATCTGATCGACCGACTGCGTAAGATCTCGCCGCGCACCCGCGTGCGATACTACGAGTCGGCCGCGAAACTCCTGCTGAGCGAGGATGCGTTCGCCACCGAGAGCGAGTTGCTGGTCAAGAATCTCGACCTGTTTACGACGATGATGTCCTCGGCCGTGCGCCAGCCGGAGAATCACTCCGGCCGGGTAGGCCACTACGCCGACCGTCTTTGCCGCAAGCTCGGACTACCCGACAAGGATCGGCTCCAGATAGTCAGCGCGGCGTACCTCCACGATATCGCGAAGTTCCACTACGCTCCGTCGTCCGGCCGCGACTATCGGGCTACGATCAAGCTGTCGACCCGGCTGCTGCAGTCGCTCAACTACCCGCCGGTGGTGGTGGAAATGCTCCGCTCGATGTACAAGGATCTCGGTGGCAAGTTCACGAAACGTCTTCCGATCGAGGCGCTCGGCGGCAATATCCTGACGATCATCGACATCTACTGCGAAAATGTCGCCTCCACGGAACGACTGCTGCTGGACAAGTTTGACGCTATCAAGAAGAAATTTCGCGACCTCACCGGCCGCCTTTTCATGGCCGAGGTGGTCGAAGCTTTTGTCGCCATGCTGCAGGAGGAAATGCTGGCCCAGCAGACCTCGATGCAGGCAGCCCAGGTTATGCTGCTGGCCGACGGCCCGACGTCGATCACGCCGATTCACCTGCGCCTGAAGAATGAGGGGTTTCGCACAATCACACCGGGGGACTTCGAGTCGTTTGTCGATCTCTTCAAGCGCAGCCGGCCGGACATGGTGGTACTGACTATTCCCGGCGATGCCGGCAAAGTCACGCAATTTGTCGAACGCCTGCACGAGCGCGATGTCGACCTCCAGCACACCCCGACGTTTGTGTTGGTCGACACCGCCACGATATCGGCGGTAACGAGCCTGCTGGAGAAGGGGATCGAGGATGTCCTGCCGAACGACGGCTCGCTCGACCTGCTGGTGGTGAAGATGCAGAAGATCCAGGTGATGATCCAGGCCAGGCAGCAGGCGCGCGACGCTGAAGATCGCCGGGCGGGCGCCAGCGGCCGCCTTGCCGACATGAACCTGATCGACTTGCTTCAGGCGCTCGGGCCGAGCCGCAAAACCGCCCGTATCACGGTTGTGTCCGGCAATGCCTCAAAGGGCAATGGCAAGAAGGGCGATCTGCCTCCCGGACGGATCACTTATGGCGTCACCGGCGCCAACGGGCAGGGTACCGACGAACGGTTGACGCTCTACCTCGATCACGGCGCAATCATATTCGCCGAGTACAAAGGTCTCACAGGGGCGGAGGCAGTATACGAGACGATTGGCTGGACCGATGGCCACTGGACCGTAGAGCCGATCACGCGTGACGGCTTGCCGGCGCCCAACACGACCGAGTCGAATGAGTCTATTTTGATGGAAGGCTGCCGGCTGCTCGACGAGCGGCTGCACGCGGGAAAGCTGTTTTAGCGGCTGAGCGGGTGGGACATTCAGGCAGATTCGCCGGCGGCTTTCGGGTGTTCAGCATCCGGCGAAAGCGGGAACCGACTCCCTGCATGCCGGTCGATCAACTGCTCTGCGTGACCGCGACTTCCCGCTTCGTATCACAGGTATAGCTGATCCCCAGCCCGATCGCGTACGCGGCTATATCCCACCAGTCGAACGTGCCGGGAACCACGCCTGCCCCCTGCCCAGCTTCATGCACCACACCCGCGAGGATCATCGCCGCCGCCGCCCGCTCTCTCGAAAGGCCGAACCAGCGAAGCGTCTTCAGCGCCGGAAGACCCAGGGTCTGCTCTCTCCTGATCAGGATATAGTACCACGGTGGAAAGGCCAGGTCGGCCAGATAATTGGTGAAAAAGCCCCCGTCGATGCGCGCCATGTTCATGGCTGCACCCGCGATCCATAAGGGCAAGAGCAGCCAGTAAGCCGCTTTCCATCCACCTGCGTATGCGCTGCCGGCTTTCATGGGCCATAAGATACTATCGCATACCCCGACTGCGTCCAGAAAAAACGCAGCCGCTGGCCGTTACCGCCGCACCCTGCCAGCTTCTCTCACGTCCTTTTGTTCTTCGGTAGGCTCGAGCCAAATCGGCTTATCGGTACGCGGACGAGGGTCAGTCCTCCGCCTCGCTAAGGTAGCGGATGCGTTCACTCTGGCGGTCACGAATATCCGTGGACAGGTGATCGAGGTACCCAGCAGCCTGGTCGGTCGCCCGGGCGAGTGCCTCGGGGCGATCGAGTCGATCGTAGCACCGGGCAAGATGGTAGTCGCACTCGATCAGGTTGTGGTAGTTGCCGGGATTGTCGGCGTAGTGGGAACGCAGTCGGGCATAGATCGCGGCCGCCTCAGCAAAACGTTCGGCACCCGCATGCGCTTTCGCCAGCGGCCACAGAAAGCTGTGGTTCTCAGGGTAGCGCTCCAGCAACTCGTTGCAAAGTATGATCGCGGAATCCCATTCGTTGCGGTCGAAGTGGACCCAGATGAGGGCGGATCCGGCGGCCTGTTGCGAAATGGTCGAGTGAGCTGCGGCTCGCTGCAACTGCGCGTAGCCTCTTTCCTTGTCGTCGGCAACCAGACCGATCCACCGCAACACCCCCGCCTTGGCCGATTTCCAGTAGTGGTAGAGGCCGAGTCCGAAGTAGAGGTCGCCGAGGGTGCTGTCGGCAGCAAGGCCGCGACGATAGTGAGCCGCCCCGGCGCGCCCCTTGCGCGCCGCAGACAATCTTGAACCGAATCGTACTTCCCACACCGCGCGGTAGGATTCAACGTGCCCGAGCACAAGAAAGGCCCAGGCGCGTTCGGTTCCGGAGGCAGTTTTCACAGCATCAATCGCCAGAGCTTGAGCCGAATCAAGCAGGGCATGGAAGTGATCGGCGCGCGAGCTTTCCTCGGCATCGTACATCGCGCTCACCAGCGTGATCGCTTTGAACAGGTAACCGAGCGCATGATCGGGGTATGCGGTGGTGAAGTCGGCCGCGAGGGATTCCGCGGCCACAAAACGGTCACGGTACAACTGATCCTGCAGGGCGAGGATTCGTACGATCTGAGCCGAGTCTGGCTGCGCCTGGGCTGCGCCGACGGCGCCTGCCAGGGCAAGAATTGCAGCGGCACCCAGCAGCAGTTGTGTGACGGTAGTTGCGACAGCCGACTTCATGCTCCTAGTATCGGCTGTAAGCGTGAACTTATTGAGGGGTTGATCGTTTGTCGCGTGCGACTCCAAGGCGTACCGTCCCGTCCGATCGGCGCCGGACGCACCGGTGATTCGGCTCGGAAGCGCAATGTCGCAGCAGGATGCGATGCAGAGGAGTACAGCCAGACAACCGGGGACCGGTCAGATGATCGTGCGGCCAGGCACAAACTCGAGCAGGTTGACGGAGCGGTCGCTCGACGCCGTGATGACGACAGCCCGACCCACCTGGTGGAGAACCACCCGGCAGCCGCGGCAGTCGTGGTCAAAGAAGTGAATTTGGTTGTGTACGACCTCCTCAAGCCGGTCGTTGTTGACCTGCTCGAAGAAGGCGGCGGGCGCGAGGAAAACCGAGACACTGCTCCCCTCGACGAGATAGATGTAATGCAGCAGCTCGGTTCCGAGCACCGTGTCGAGGCGCGCGGAAACGAGGCGATGATTGCCGATAATGGGCCGGAGATCGTAACCGTAGCGGGCCCGGGCCTCGGCGACAAGCCGGTCGGCGGCGGTCTGGAGGGTTGCGTCGGATAGCGAGGCGGTCATAGACCAGTGGGATTTTTCCAGCGGGACGAACCGGGTCTGGTGCGTGTAGAGGCGCGCGCCGTAAACCCCGGCTCCGATGAGAACGACCAGTGAAGCAGCCGCCACCATGACGGTGGCGGCAAACCTAAAAGGGCGCTGGTTCTCCCGGCCTTTGGCCGCTGTGCCCGTGTGATCGACTTCGTCGAGTTGATCGAGGATCCTGGCTTTCAGTGCATCGCGGGCCGCCTCGCCGTTCGCTTTCCGGAACTTCTCGGAAAGAAAGTTCTGGATTTCGGCTTCGAGGCGGTACTTTTCAAAGCAGTCGCTGCACTTTTCGAGATGTTCTTCCACCTGCTTGACATCGATTTCAGAGGCTTCTTTGTCGATAATGTCGTACAACAGGTTTAGAGCTTCCTGACAATTCATTTCGCCGTGTCCTTGATGTAGCCGTTTTTGATCGCATAGTCATAGAGCGCTTTCTGCAACAGCTTTCTCCCCCGATGCAGGCGCGATTTTACTGTTCCCAACTGAAGATCGGCGATGTCGGCGATTTCCTGGTAAGAAAATCCTTCAAGGAAAGACAGTACAACCACGAGTCTGAAATCCTCCGGCAGCTCTTCGATTGCCCGCTTGACATCGTCGTCGAATATCTTCGCAAACAGCTCCTTTTCCGGGTTGTCGCTGGGCGCGGTTGCGGCCAGCTGCCCGTAGAGGAAACTGTCGTCGATCTCATCGACATTGACCGACATCGGCGAACGGGATTTGGACCGGTAATCGTTGATGAAGATGTTGGTCATGATCTTGAACAACCATGCCCGACAATTCGACCCTGGTTCGAACCGATCCCAGAAGCGGTAAGCCTTGACGTACGCCTCTTGCACCAGATCTTCGGCGTCGTTGCTGTTCTTGGTCATCCGAAGCGCGGTGCGGTAGAGAGCGTCCATGTGCGGCAGCGCTTCTCTCTCGAATGCTTTCCGCTTTTCGAGTTCTCTCTTCTTCTCGTCGCCTGTTTTCGCTTTACCGTCTGTCATGGGTTCCATCTGAATCCTATCCCGACCGGTAAAGCAAGCCATTGCTTACTTTTAGGAACAAAGCCTCCGGTCGTGAAAGTTCCCTTTGAGATCATATTCCAGCCCGCGGACAGGGATGTCGCCCCGGCTTGCACTCGACAGGGGACCCGGGCTGGGCCTTCATCCAACTCAGTATACTCTGTAAGCTATCGCCTGACAAGCAGATTCGGAAAGTTGCAGGGGCGATAGGCGGCGGGGGTGGGCTCTTGGTACACTACATACGGTTGCCGGCCCGAGAATCGCACTGGGGGCGATCCCTACTTTGTCGCGTAGGCAAACCGGTGGGAAAACACCGCAGTGACGGATTCTCGCCGATCGCGTCAGCCCACCACCGTCAGCCTGGCGTACTTTGCCATGATCTTCTTCACGCCGATCCCCTGGAACAGGATCTCGAGCATCAACGACTCACCGTATCCCTCCGCACTGATGACCTTGCCGCGCCCGAAAGTCGGGTGTTGCACGATTCGCCCCGCACGCAGGCTGTCTTCGGTATCATACTCATAATGCACGCCGCCGGTTGCCTTTGCCGCGGGAGATGAGCCAAAAAACGATCCAGGGCGCTCGGATTCGGCGGCGAGTTCGTAGTGACGCTGGGTGCGCAGGTCGACCCGCTCGAGCAGGTGCTCGGGAATCTCCTTTATGAAGCGCGACGGAATCGAGGCCATTTGACCGAAGCGGAAACGGTTGGTCGCCGAGGCCAGGTACAATTTCCTGCGGGCGCGGGTGGCGCCGACATAGAACAGCCGGCGCTCTTCCTCCAACTCCATGGGCTCGGACACCGTCCGCGCCAGTGGGAACAATCCCTCCTCGAGGCCGACGATGTAGACCATGTCGTACTCCAGCCCTTTAGCGGAATGGACCGACATGAGCGTCAGCTTATCCTCCGATTCGTCGTACGCATCGATATCGGTGAACAGCGAGATTTCGGCGAGGTAGTCCGACAACGTGCCGTCGGGATGACGGCGGCTGTATTCGGCGACACCTTCGATAAAGGCCTCGATATTCTCGATCCTGGTTTCGGCGGTAACCTCATCGTCGTCGCTGCGGATGGCTTCCAGCAGTTTCAGTTCGTTGACCAGATCGGCGGTGAGCAGATCGGTCGACACCGTGTCCTGTTGTTCGCGGTATTTTTCGATCAGGGCAACGAACGACTGGAGCAGTCGCGCCGGGCGGCTCCCCAGTTCGCTTGCGCTGTCGGGTGCCGCGGCCGTCTCGTAAAGTGAACGATTGGCGCGGCGGGCAATCTCCTCGAGATCCGCGATGCTCTTTTCGCCGAAGCCGCGCTTGGGGTAGTTGACGACCCGCGCGAAGCTGACATTATCCTTGGGATTGCAGATCAGCTTCAGATACGCCATGAGGTCTTTGATTTCTTTGCGCTGGTAGAAGGAGATGCCCCCGACAATCTGGTACGGGAGCGAACGCCGCCGGAGCTGCTCTTCAAAAGCGCGGGACTGGGCGTTGGTGCGGTAGAGGATGACCATTTGCGCCAGCTGCGTGGCGGCGCGTTCCTTCTGCACAATATCGACGACGCGCATGGCTTCGTCGTCGGCCGAGTCGACCAGCACCAGGCCGATCCTGTCGCCTCCCTTGCGGTCGGTGCGCAGGGTCTTCTGCTTGCGCGCCTCGTTGTTCTGGATAACACCCGCCGCCGCCGCGAGGATGACATCGGTGGAACGGTAGTTGGTCTCCAGCTTGATCACTTTCGCGCCGGGGTAGTCCTTCTCAAAATCGAGGATATTGCGGATGTCGGCGCCGCGCCATCCGTATATCGACTGGTCCTCGTCGCCGACCACGCAAATGTTCTTGTGCTCGCCGACGAGGTACTTCAAGAGAAGGTACTGGACATGATTTGTGTCCTGGTACTCGTCGACCATGATGTAGCGGTAGCGGAGACGGTAGCGTTCGCCGATGTCGGCGTGGTTGCGCAACAGGGCGACGGAGTTGACGAGGAGGTCGTCGAAATCCATGGCGTTGCACTCACGCAGCCGCTGCTGGTAGAGCTGGTAGAGCTTCGCGGTGGTCTGCTCGAAGTAGCCGATGGCAGCCTGGGCGAAAGCCTCGGCCGAAATGAATTTGTTTTTGGCCGCCGAGATCTTCCGCAGCTGGGCCTTGGGCGTGAACTGGCTGGAGGAGAGGCCGAGCGACTTGATGCAGTTCTTCATCAGCGTCTCGCCGTCGGCGGTGTCGAAGATGGTGAAGTCGTGGTCGTATCCGATCGCTTCTCCCTCGCGCCGGAGAAAGCGGGCGCAGAAGGAGTGAAACGTCGACACGTTCATGTCCATCATGGAGCCGCCGAGGAGCGCTGCAACCCGTTCCTTCATTTCGCCGGCGGCTTTGTTGGTGAAGGTCACCGCGAGGAGTTCGTGGGGCTGGGCCAGGCGCTGGGTGAGGATGTAGGCGAGCCGCCGGGTGAGCACCCGGGTCTTGCCGGAACCGGCGCCCGCGATAATCAGCAGCGGTCCTTCGGTCGTACAGACCGCGTCGCGCTGCGGTTCATTGAGGTCGTCGAGGAGTCTACTCATACCCGCCGAATATAGGAGGATCGACCGCCGATGCAATCCCAATTCGCTTTTTTTGTCTGGTTCGGTCCGTCCCTGCATATAATATTATACCTATAGCGTAGAGCCCGGCTTCAGGAGTGAGAATGATGAACACCCGGATTAGTTTGCTCTTCGGCCTGACACTGGCCGCATCGGTCGTCCTGTCGGCAGCGCCCGCGCGTGCCCAGAAGGCCGCCCTCGACTGGCCGACACTGGCCCAGTTCCTTCCCGATTCAATCAGCGGATTCGTGGCCGGCGAGGCTAAGGGCGGTTCACGCGCCGCGGGAACTCAGGCTGACACCGGACGCGCCGCCAGTTTTTCAAGCGCGCGCCGCAACTACGTCCGCGAAACCCCCGAAGGGGAACAGAGCTTCATTGCGGTGACCATTGCCGACGGCGGGCGCAGCCGAATTGAACTGGAGCCGTTCCTGCCGATGCTCGGGTACCTCGATCCCGGCACGACCGAAGAATCGATCGAAATCGGGGGGCGGCGCGCCACCCAGATTATCCAGTACGGCGAGAGTGATATCGCGCTGGGGATCATCTATGTCCGCCTCGGGGATCGGATGCTGGTGATCGTGCAGGGAGAAGGGGTGCGGGAGGTCGCCGACCTGCAGGCGGTCGCGGCACTGGTTGATTATGACGGGCTGGAGCGTGCCAGGGGAGGAAGCCGGTAGCGTGCGAGGTTCCTTGCACAACGCAAAACAGAAAAGCCACCGGAGGCAGTACCGCCGGTGGCTTTCAATTTTGCACTTGGACGCTTAGACGGTCTCTTCGACCAGTTCCAGCACCGACACCTGTTTGTGTTCGCGGCCGACGCGTTGGAATTTCACGATCCCGTCGATCTTGGCAAACAGGGTGTTGTCACTCCCGATACCGACGTTTTCGCCCGGACGGATGCGCGTGCCGCACTGGCGGACGATAATCGAGCCGGCCGAAATGACCTGGCCATCGTACCGCTTGGTGCCTCGCCGTTGGCCCTGTGAGTCGCGGCCGTTCTTTGACGAGCCTACGCCTTTCTTGTGCGCCATAGTAACCTCTATTTCCGATTCGATCTTCTTTTTCCGTCTACCCACGCTTAAGCGCGTGGCCGACCATGCTGTTCCATCGGCATCGAACTGCCGCCGACAACAGCCTTCAAATATAGAAACTGGCGGCAGAAAGGCAAGGAGAAACTGCAAGACGTTGAAAATCAGTACGATAGACCAGAAAGACCGGGGCCATCGCAACCGCACCCGGGTACAAATGAACGCCCGCCACGAGCGCTGTGGCGGGCGGAATTCCCAAGCAGGCGTGCCGCAAACCTACTCGCCCGACTTGAACAACCCGAGAATGTTGCCATCGGGATCGGAAAACATCGCCATCGATCCAACGCCGGGGATCGGTGACGGTGGGACGATAGTCCGGCCGCCGAGCTGCTCGGCCTTGTTGAGATAGGCCTGCAGATCATCAACCATAATGTAAAATGTCACACTCGGCTGCTGACCATCCTGGACAGGCCCAATGCCGCCGCCGATCGACCGTTCCCCTTCCGGCTGCACCATGCCGTACGGAAAAGCGGCCCACTCCTCGACTTTCCAATCAAAGAGGTGCTTGTAGAATTCGATCGACTTCTTGTAATCCCTGCCCGAGATCTCGAAATGCACGACCGGCTGGCCCATAGGATACTCCTTCTGTTGCAACTGTGTGGTAATAGTAGAGCAATTCAGTTCATGTTCTGACTACGGTCCAATATCGAAGGAAGTTGCGCGCGAGGCAATCACTTTTGCGGGCGTCGACGGGTCGAGTTAAGATCGAGTGCCGCGGAGTCGCTCCGGCCATGCGACGGAATTCACAAGACGTTACCCTGTGAGTGCGGGAGCCCGGCCGCAACACACGCCGGGAATACCGCTATCCCGTTGCCCTTTGCCACGCGAGCGGAAAGAGATGCAGCGGCCAGAGCGCGAAAACGCAGGGAAGCGGGGCGTCATCAGGACAAACACTGCCCGAAAAACATTGCTCTTGACAGACTGCGGGGTATAATACGTTAGTGTGACAACAGGACTTTCGGGTGCAAAACACCAGGGACGGAATGATGCATGGGATATGAGCGATTCGTAGCGCGGCGCTACCTCCGATCGGGGCGGTTTTTCATCTCGGTCGCGACCTGGATCACGATTCTCGGGGTGACCCTCGGAGTCGCTGTAGTCTGTTTCGTTATGTCCATGCACAACGGTTTCGAATCTGAGATTCGCACCCGCCTGTTGGGCACCACCTCCCACATCTCCATATTCCCGGTACGCGCCGGGGAGTTTATCACCAATTATCGTGAGCTGGTCGACTCGGTCCAAAGGGTCCCCGGGGTCGCCGCGGCATCGCCGTTCATCTACTACAAAGCGGCGATCGCGTCGCAGACGATGGGCGACGGCATCATTATCCGCGGAATCGATCCAGACCAGGAGGCAAAGACCTCACTGATAGCTCAGAATGTGGTGGCCGGGGAGTATACATTCGAAGAGGTGGTGACTGCGGAGGACACGATTCCCGGCATGATCATCGGCAAGAATCTGGCCGATCGATTGGGAGCTTACCTCGGAAGCGAAGTCTTCCTCTGGTCATTGCGGGGTGAGGATATAAAGAAGAATACCCGTCCGCGGGTGGCCAAGTTTTACATTGCCGGCGTGTTCGAAACCGGCATGTTCGAATTCGACGCCCAACTGGCTTACATTTCGCTGCCGGCTGCCCAGAAGTTGTTCCGCACCGGCGATGCGGTGACCACGGTGCACATGCGGCTGGATGACGTGTACCAGGCCGAGAAGCTCCGGCCGATTATCGACTCGATGCTGAACTTCGAGTACGAAGTGGTGCCGTGGAACATTCTCCACCGCAACCTCTTTGCCTGGATTGCAATCGAGAAGAAAGTGCTATTCCTGGGCTTCATTCTCATTGTCCTTGTGGCCGCATTCTCGATCATTTCGACGCTAGTCATGCTGACGATGGAGAAGCGGGCCGAGATCGGTATCCTCAAAACGATCGGCTCGACTCCGGCCTCGATTCGCAAGATATTTGTATATAAGGGGTTAGCAATCGCCGCCGGGGGGGTTATCGGCGGTTGGATTCTGGCCCTCGCGGCCTCATGGATACAGAATCGGTACCAGATAGTCAGTCTCCCTCCGGATATCTACTTCATCAGCTACCTCCCGATCGAAACCCACATCCTCGATTTTCTGATTGCCGGGCTGGCGACGTTCGTGATCTGTTTTCTGGCCGCGCTGTATCCGGCGCACCAGGCGTCGCGACTGCCGGTTGTCGAGGTTTTGCGTCGGTAAGTGACTGAAATTGCTTGATATACTAAACGTTTACCGGATTATGGCGAAAATAGTAGTGTACCCCTCATCGGAGGCAGCTACAGGGTAAAGCAGACCGAGAATGGACAACAGCGAAACGATTTTGCGGGCCACCGACATACACCGGGATTTCCGTACTCCCGATGCCACCCTGCATGTGTTGCAGGGGATCTCTCTGACTATGCCGTGCGGGGAGATGGTTGCTGTCACAGGAGCTTCAGGGGTAGGCAAATCGACTCTGCTGCATCTGCTCGGCGGACTGGATCGTCCGACCAGCGGCAAAGTGGAGATCGGCGGAACCTACCTAGGTGACAAGAACGAAACCCAGCTGGCCGCGTTCCGCAATCGACACGTGGGCTTTGTCTTCCAGTTCCACTACCTGCTGGAGGATTTCTCAGCAGTGGAGAATGTCATGATTCCGATGCTGGTCGCCGGCAAGAGCCATAGCGCGGCGGGGAAGAAAGCGGAACAGATGCTGGCGATGGTAGGTTTAAAGGATAGAGTAAACCACCGTCCGACACAGCTTTCGGGCGGTGAACAACAACGCGTGGCGGTCGCCAGGGCGTTGGCGAATGATCCGGGGATTGTTCTGGCCGACGAACCATCGGGCGATCTGGATACAACTACGGGCCGTATGCTGCACGATCTCTTATTCCGACTCAATCGCGAACAGAATATCGCGTTTCTCATAGCGACGCATAACCGGGAGCTGGCCGATGGTTGTCACCGCACCCTTGAGATTATCGAGGGCAGGCTGTGTGAAAAACCGTGAACAGTGGAGAGCCCATGCTTTGCCAGGACTGTAAAAAGAATGAGGCGCAGGTTCACCTGACGCAGATCATCAACAACGAGAAGACGACGCTCAACCTCTGCAAGCAGTGTGCGGCAGCGCGTGGTTTTCACTCACCGCTGGAGAACGTGCCGTTTCCCCTGGCGGACATTCTCACCGGGCTGGCCGCGTCGCCCCACAACCCTCTGCCCGTCGAGACCGGCGAGCAGATCAGCTGTCCCACCTGCGGTCTGACTTTTACGATGTTCACCCGGCAGGGGCGGTTCGGCTGCGGGGACTGCTACAAGACGTTCCGGGGCCGGCTGGAGCCGATCATGCGCAAGATCCACGGTGCGTCGCTGCACCGCGGCCAGCGCCCGATTCCGCTCTTGCTGCCGGGGCAGGATGACGAGGCTATTCCCGTGAAGGAAGAGGAGCGTCTCGAGGGCGAGCTGGCCAAAGCAATCGAGGGTGAAGATTTTGAGCGGGCTGCCGAACTCCGTGATAAGCTGAAGACGATCCGCGAGGGATCCTCGTCGACAGCCCGAAGCTAAGCCATTGAGAGGGATGCGTTGAACACGATGTTTGAAGATATGGCCAAGATGCCCGCGACCTGGCTTTCCGGAAAAGGTGAGGAAGCCTCGGTGGTGATGTCCAGCCGGGTTCGGCTGGCGCGCAATATCGCCGGCTGCAAGTACCCGCCATCGGCCGATAGCGAAACGGCGCACCGCATCGTCCACTATGTCGACTCGACCGTCACGCGATCATCGGTCATGGCGGCCGGACGGTACGTCAAAGGCACCGACATCACCCCCCTCGATCGGGATTTTCTGGTTGAGCGGCACCTCATTTCCCCGGGCTTTCTGACCGGTGAACTGCCCAAGGCGCTGTTTATCGGATCGCAGGAACGGGTGTCCATAATGGTGAACGAAGAGGATCACCTGCGCATTCAGGCACTCACATCGGGGCTCGATCCGCGCGGGGCATATGACCTCGCCAAGCAGTATGACACGGAGGTGGGACGGCACCTCGAGTACGACTACGATCCCGATTTCGGCTTTCTGACGGCTTGCCCGACCAATGCGGGTACCGGAATGCGGGCCTCGGTTCTGATCCACCTGCCGGGACTGGTGCTGACCCGCGATATCGACCGGGTGATCCGTCAGATCACCACAAGCGGCCTGATTGTGCGGGGCTTCTACGGCGAGGGTTCGGATGTTCTGGGGAACCTGTTCCAAGTGTCTAACCAGAACACGCTGGGGATTACGGAAGATGACATCCTGACGCAGATCGTTCGCGGGACGCGCGGGAGAATCGAGCAGGATGCCGCGGCCCGTCAACGGCTGGTGGACGAGGCCTCGGAGATGATCGAAGACAAGATCTGGCGGGCGTACGGGATCCTCCTGCACGCCCGGGTGCTGACCTCCGAGGAGGTCATGAACCTCCTGTCGGCGGTCCGTCTGGGCCAGGCGATGGGAATTATTGATTTTCTGTCGGTGGCGCAGATCAACGAAATGCTGCTGCTGTCGCAGCCGGCCCATCTCCAGCGGTTTTATGGATCCGAGATGGACGACAACCGGCGAGATTTCGTCAGAGCGCAGATGGTCCGGGAGAAACTGCGGAACACTTAGCCGCAGAAAGGTGTATTTACTGGTGCACTTTAGCCGCGTAAGAAAGAGTTGCAATAGACGCAAGGAAGGTTCGCGATGAACGAGATGTTTACCGAGAGTGCCCGCAAGGCAATCGAGTACGCCCGCGATGAGGCGGCGCGCCTGAGGCACGACTACATCGGAACCGAGCACCTGCTGTTGGGTCTGATCCGTCTCGGCGAAGGCAGGGCGGTGGAGATTATCATCAACCTCGGTCTCGATCTGAACGATCTCAAGCAGTCCGTGGAAGAGGTAGTCCAGCCTTCCGGCGGCACAATGACCATGGGTCAACTGCCGTTGACAGCCCGGGCGAAAAAGACCCTGGAGGTGTCCGGTCAGGAAGCACGGGCGCTGAAGTCGAAGGATATCGACACCGAACACATCCTCCTGGCCCTGCTGAAGGACGAGGAGGGGGTGGCGGCGCAAGTCCTGTCTACCTACGAGATCGACTACAAGGAGGCGTACGAGGAGCTGAAGAACATTCAGAACGGTCGTCCGTCGTCTTATAAGAAGAAACGCAAAAAATCCAAAACCCCGGCGCTGGATCATTTTGGTCGCGACCTGACCGAACTGGCCCGCCGCGGCAAGCTCGATCCGATTGTCGGCCGGGCCGACGAAATCGAGCGCGTGGCGCAGGTGCTGTCGCGCCGGAAGAAGAATAATCCGGTCCTGATCGGCGAGCCGGGCGTTGGCAAGACCGCCATCGTCGAAGGCCTCGCCCAACGGATCGTCGAAAATCGAGTGCCGCAGACGCTGGAGAACAAACGGGTCGTCACGCTCGACATGGCGTCGCTTGTGGCCGGCACCAAGTACCGCGGGCAGTTCGAGGAGCGGCTCAAAGCGGTGCTGAACGAGATCATTAACGCTGAAGATGTGATCATCTTCATCGACGAGATTCATACTATCGTGGGCGCGGGCGGCGCTGAGGGATCGCTGGATGCCTCCAACATCTTCAAGCCGTCGCTGGCGCGCGGCGAGCTGCGCTGTATCGGCGCCACCACGATGAACGAGTACCGCAAATACATCGAAAAAGACGGCGCCCTGGACCGCCGGTTCCAGACGGTCATGGTGGATCCCCCGTCGGAAGAGGACACGATCCGAATTCTCAAGGGGCTGCGGTCACAGTATGAGAAGCACCACAAGCTGGTGATCGCCGACGAGGCGATCGAAGCCGCGGTGAAGATGTCGAACCGGTACATTACCGGCAAGTTCCAGCCGGACAAGGCGATCGATCTGATCGACGAGGCCGGGTCACGGGCTCACCTGGCCACCTACACGCGGCCGGCCAAGTTCGGCGAGATCGAAGCCGAGTTGCAGGAACTGCAGCAACGCAAGGAAAAGGCGGTCAAGAACCAGGCGTTCGAGACGGCGGCGCAGCTGCGTGACGATATCAAGGCCAAGAAGGAAGAATTGGCCCGGCTCACCGAGACGTGGGAAAAGTCCCGCGAAAGTGAGCAGATCACGCTGACGAGCGACGATGTCGCGTCGGTTCTGTCAAAGATCACGGGTATCCCTCTGTTCCGGCTCGAGGAGAGCGAATCCAAGCGGCTCCTGCGCATGGAAGAGGAGTTGAAGAAGACAATCGTCGGCCAGGAAGATGCGATCGGCGCCATTTCCAAGGCGATTCGCCGCGCCCGCGCGGGCCTTGGCGATCCGCGCCGGCCGATCGGCACCTTCATGTTCCTCGGCCCGACCGGTGTCGGCAAAACAGAGCTGGCCCGGGCGCTGGCGATGTTTCTGTTCGAAGATGCCAACTCGCTCATTCGTATCGACATGTCCGAGTATATGGAGAAGTTCGCGGTATCGCGGCTCATCGGCGCCCCGCCCGGATACGTGGGCTACGAAGAGGGCGGCCAGTTGACCGAAAAGGTCCGCCGGAAACCGTACTCGGTGGTGCTGCTCGACGAAATCGAAAAGGCGCACCCGGATGTATTCAACATCCTGCTCCAGATGTTTGATGACGGCGCGCTGACCGACAGCTTCGGCCGTAAGGTGGATTTCAAGAACACGGTCGTGATCATGACCTCCAACCTCGGTACGCGGCAGCTGCGCGATCAGAAGACGGTCGGGTTTGACGCCGCCGAGCTGGATCTCACGTACGACGTGATGTCCCGGAAAGTCCGCGAGGAACTCAAGAAGGCGTTCAATCCGGAGCTGCTGAACCGTATCGACGAGGTCACCGTGTTCCATTCGCTGTCGAAGGAACACATTAAGGAGATCATCGATATCCAGGTGCAGGACACGGCGAAGCAGTTGGCCGAGCGCGGTATCGCGTTCAAGCTGACCGAAGAGGCCAAGGAGTTCATCGTCAACAAAGGCTGGGAGCCGGAGTACGGCGCCCGTCCGCTGCGCCGGGCGTTGCGCAAGTACCTCGAGGACCCGCTGTCCGAGGAAATCCTGCGCGGCCAGTATGCCGGCGACTGCGAGCTGGTGATTTCGGCCGGCAAGAACGAGCTGATCTTCAGCTTCAATACAAAGGAACGCGAAGCGGCCGGGTCCAACGGCAAACTGCCGGTGGAACGGTAAGCGCCTCAGGCGTTAAGCTACTACCCCCGTCAATACCAACGGCCGGGAGCCCTCACGCTCCCGGCCGTTTTCATTTGTCTGAGGAATGCGGCCGACGCGCCTCTCCCCTGCCCGGAATTCAATGACCGGCCTGACGGCTAATCAGAATAAACGCGGGAAACGGAGCCTTGGCGGAAGATCGGTTTCGTGGTATGACAGTTCGTAACCGTAGCCATACGGGTCGAACTGCTCGGCCTCAATGCTGCTAACCCCGGCGAGGCGCCACGATTCCCGGTGATGCTTGAACAGCAGGAACGTGTAGCGCACCCACGGCTGGCGGTGGCCGAAGTGGGAACCCGGGCCCTTGTAGGCCAGGCGCACGTAGTCGCCCGACTGCTTGATCTGATACAGCTCAAGCGTGTCGAGGTTGGGCCAATTGGCGAACTGCCGCTCGATGTACGACCGAAGTGACAGGTAGCCGTGCTTACGAATCAGCTTGCGCAACGTGTCGGCCTGGGCTGGGTCGAGGAGGTTGCGGAACCGTTCCGGCTGGCCCAGGAGCACCGCCTGCTGCAGTTCGTCGAAGATCACGCGGAGAGTGTCGACGACGGCGGGCTGGGTGGACACAGGGACGCTGGTCTGGTTCTGAGCCTCGCTGCAGGCGAGGCTAACAGCCAGCACCGTAACAGCGGCAAGAAGCGGGAGTAATCTCATAGCCGATACCTCCCAGTATCACTAGTATCGGTTGGAGCAGCCGGGATACTTGAGGAAAGAATCGGGCTGGAAGCCGCACGGCAAGACGCGGTAGAGTATAAACCCTACCGCATCAATTAGTTAGGATAAATGGCCGGACTTAGCCGACCTTTTTTTCGGCTCGGCTGCGGGTCTGGGGGGGCTTGCCCTGGGTGATAGTCTCTTCGGTGATGACAACTTCTTCGATATCGCCCTGAGAGGGGATGCGGTACATGGTGTCGAGCATGGCCCGTTCGAAAATCGAACGAAGGGCGCGGGCGCCGGTTTTCCGCTGCTGAGCGATTTTTACGGCGGCCCGAAGGGCTCCAGCCTCAAAAGTGACCTTGACGCCTTCCATTTCGAGGAGCTTGGCGTACTGCTTGGTCAGCGCGTTGCGCGGCTCGGTGAGAATATTCAGGAGCGCCGCCTCGTCGAGCGCATGCAGCGCCGCGGTGACTGGAAGGCGCCCGACCATCTCGGGGATGAGGCCGTACTCCATGAGATCGGCCGGGATGACGCTGTCGAACAGGTCGGGAGCGTCCTCGCGGATATACACCGACTCGGCATCGAATCCAACCTGCTTGCGACCCATCCGTCGCGTGACCACCTTCTCCAGACCGTCAAAAGCACCACCGCAAATGAACAGGATATTCTGGGTGTTGATCTGGACGAATGCCTGTTCAGGGTGTTTGCGGCCGCCCTTGGGCGGGATGTTGGCGATCGTGCCTTCGAGAATCTTCAGCAGTCCCTGCTGAACACCTTCACCCGAGACATCGCGGGTGATCGACGGGTTGCCGTCCTTGCGCAAGATTTTGTCGATCTCGTCGATGTAGACGATGCCGCGCTCGGTCTTCTGCTGATTGAAATTGGCTGCCTGGTAGAGGCGCACGAGAATGTTCTCGACATCCTCGCCGACATAGCCGGCTTCGGTCAGCACGGTGGCATCGGCGATGGTGAACGGGACTTTTAGAAATTTGGCGAGCGTCCGGGCGATCAGGGTCTTCCCCGTGCCGGTTGGGCCGAGCAGGAGGATATTCGATTTCTCCAGTTCGACGTCTTCGTCGCCGGGAGCGAGGCCGCCGCTCAGACGGCGGGTGAGTTCCCAGTTAATGCGCTTGTAGTGGTTGTAGACGGCTACGGCCACGGTGCGCTTGGCGCGCTCCTGTCCGATGACGTAGTTGTCGAGGTAATTCTTGATCTCTTCCGGCGTGGGAACGTCCCTGATTTCCTCAGGGATAGCGACATCGGGCGCGGACTGCAGGAGATCGTTGCATAGCTCGACGCACTCGTTACAGATGTAGCTCTCGTAGCCGGAAAACAGGCGCTTGGCCTGGCTGGCCGGCTTGCCGCAGAATGAGCAGCGTTGCGGCCGGCGGGGTTTGTCGGAATCTGGCGACATGTCCTATTGTCTCCCGAATCGGTGAGGCCGTCGGCGGCGGCCCCTGCCCGACTCCTCAGGCTTATGTCGCGGCGACCGGACGGCTTCCTTCGTACACTTTGTCAATGAGGCCATAATCCCTGGCGTCTTCAGCTGACATGAAGAAATTCCGGTCGGTATCCTTTTCAATACGTTCGAGCGGCTGGCCCGTATGTTTGGCCAGCAAATGGTTGAGCCGTTCCTTGGTCTTGGTGAACTCGGTCGTCATAATAACGATATCGGAGATCTGACCCTGGGTGCCCGCCAGCGGCTGGTGGATCATGATGCGGCTGTTGGGCAGGGCGGCCCGCTTGCCGTGAGCGCCGGCAGCAAGGAGAAAGGCGCCCATCGATGCGGCGATGCCCATACAGGTGGTGACGACGTCGGGTTTGATGAACTGCATGGTGTCGTAAATGGCCATGCCGGCCGTCACCGATCCGCCCGGGGAATTGATGTACATGAAAATGTCCTTCTCCGGATCCTCAGCGGCCAGAAAGAGCATCTGGGCAATCACCAAGTTGGCAATACCGTCGTCGATCGGGGTGCCCAGGAAGATGATCCTGTCTTTGAGCAGGCGCGAATAGATATCGTACGCGCGTTCGCCGCGGCCGGTCTGCTCGACCACCATGGGGATCAGGTATTGGGCCTGCATCTTGCCGTCCATAGTCTCCCTTATTCCTTGAGTAATCAGTCCTTGTTCGTCGGGGCCGGTTCCGGTTCCCTCTTGACAACCTTCGCTTTCGAAATCAGGAAATCAAGCACTTTCTCTTCAATGAGCGTGTCGCGGACACTGGCCGCTTTCCCCGAACGCTGCAGCGCCTCGGCGGCCTGCTGCTCGGTGATGCGGTAGTTCTCGGCGAACCGCTTAATCACTTTGTCGGTATCTTCGCGCGTAACCTGAATATTCTCCTGCCGGGCGATGTGGCTCGACAGCAGGTTCCATCGGAGACTGGATTCGGCCATGCCACGGTAGGCGTTCCGGACCTCGGTTTCGTCAATATCGGGTTGCTGGCGCCGGGCATCCTCGACGACTGCGTCGAGGTACTCGCTGACCAGGCCGGCGGGAACGGGAATCTTGTTGTGTTCGACCAGTTGCTGGACCACTTCGTTGCGGTTGAAGCGGCGCAGTTCGCGTTCTTTCTGCGCCTTGAGATCCTCGCGGATTTTCAGGCGCAACTCCAAGGCCGTTTCGGCCTGGCCGGTGGACTTGGCAAGATGATCGTCGAAGTTCGGCAGCAACTCCTCGCGGATATCTTTCACGGTCGTCTCGTAACGGATCGTGGCGCCGGCAAATGCGGCGTCAGGGTAATCGTCCCCGTACTTGACTTCGATTTCCTTGGTCTCACCTTTTTTGAGCCCCGGCATCTGTTCCTTAAACTCTGTAACCGTAACCGGGTTCGAGAGTTCAATCACGGCATCGGAAAATTCGTCCTCCGGGATTGCCCCTTTCGAATCGAAGGTCTTCTTCAGATCGACCACGACGATATCGGTCGGGCGGACCTCGCGGTCAACTGACCGCTGCTCCGCGCGCATCTTTCGGATTTCTTCGGCGGCACGATTGACCTCGTCGTCGGTGACCTCCAGGTCGTAGCTGGAGACCTCGAGTCGGTCCAGGTCGAGCTTGTCGATGACCGGAAGGATCTCGACCACGGCGGTATAGGTGAGCCCGCCGGCCTCGGTATAATCGAGGTGGGTGACGGTCGGCTGCGCGGCGACGGCGAGGTCCTTCTGGCGGATTGCCTCGGGATAGGTCGTTTTGAGCAGGTCCTCGGCGACATCGGCCCTGACATCGTCGGTGAAAGTCGCCTTGATAACGTTCATCGGGGCGTGGCCTTTGCGGAACCCCTTAAGGGTCACGTCGCGGCGAACCTCCTCGAACTTGGCTTCCAGCTTTCGGGTGACTTCGGCCGGCTCGATTTCGACCGAGATTTCACGGACGAGTTCTTCACGTTCTTTGATTTCGACCTTCACGCGCGTCTAACCTTTCCACCATTGCCGCGCCAGCGGCATCGTTTGAGTGCCCAGCCACTACACCGGGCTACTGAACCGTATCTTCGGGCCGACGACGCAGGGCTGACGCACCTGGCCGTAGGCCATTCTTCCCCCTTCCCGCCGGGGAAACCGGCCGGCCGAAGGGGAATGCTGCCGTCAATGCGAAAGGGGGGACTCGAACCCCCACTCCGGATGGAACTGGATCCTAAGTCCAGCGCGTCTACCAATTCCGCCACTCTCGCGGTATATCAATCAACAAGTTAACCGCTTTGGGCGGCGCGCGCAATCGTGATTTTGAGCGTTCGCGCGGGTTTCGAGGGGATCAGATCTGACGGCTTCGGGATCCGACCGAACCGGCAATCCCTCTCATTCAATTTCGGAAAGCATCTTGAGCGTATGCCGCACAATGACATAGGGTGAGAGCAACTCCATGTGCGCCAGCGGCTCGCGGATTATGGTCCGTTCGACGCCGTGTTCGCCGAGCACGCCGGTGTCGAGGTGCCGTTGCAGCAAATCGTTGAGCGGTGCGGCTTCGTCGACGAAGAAGACAAATCGAACGGCCGCGACCGATTCACAGGAAAGCCGGTACCAGTCGACAAACTGGTCAAGGCCTCTGGCCTGTATCGGCTGGACAATGTCGGCGGCATACTGCCGCAACGCCTCAATGTCGGTGGCGAATTTCTGCATCACTTGCACCAGGTAGGCGTGCACCAACAGCCATTCCTCCAGGGTGGCCAGACGTTCCCCGGCGGCGCGGACGGCGGCAAGCGTCTCAGCCGGACTCTCTGCGTATAGATTCGCGAAGATCTGGGAGTTGAAGCAGGTCCGCAGATCGAGGTTGCACCCCATGAGCAGCAGGCCGGCGATTTCGTCCGCCATGCTGCGATCCGCACTCAACATCTGAAGGACATGGTCGGAACCGGAGGATACCCCGACCAGCAGCACCTTTTGCGGCACGATGTCCTGCATGACATGGGCCATCAGCGCGCGAATCAGGATTGAGTGGTCCGCAAGGGGCAGGGGAATCCGGTGCCGGGCGTAAAGGCCGAATCCGTAAAGTGACGGCGCTATAGCCCGGCAGGGGATACTCCGCAGCACCTCTGCGAGGGAACGTTCGTCGAGACCCATCCCGTGGAGGTAGATCACCAGCGTGTCGGAGGCGATCTCGTTGTCGAGGTAGGTGAGGACGTCTCCGATCATCCGCGGCGTCCGCGTGGCGAGCGAACGAACGAGATCGGCGCCGATGGGAAACTCCTTTTCGGCGAGTTTGCCCGGTCGGGCGTCCAGAGAAGCCGATAACCCGACCGCCGGGTGTTCCCGCCCCAGCGATTCCTTCAAATCCTCAAGCTCATTGCGGACATCATGAACAGTCTGAAAGCGCCGGCCGGGATCCTTCTTCAGGCAGCGGCCCACGATGCGAATATAGTCAGGAGGAACTGAGGGGTTGTGCTCCAACAGTGATCTGGGCTCGTCGCGCAGAATACTGGAGGCTGTCAGCGCCAGTGAACCGACGGTAAACGGATACACTCCGCTCGCCAATTCGAAGAGCGTGACGCCGAGGGCAAAGATGTCGGCCTGTGTCGAGGGAGGGTGACCGCGGAGCTGTTCCGGCGCCATGTATGCCACCGTGCCGACCGGAACGCCGGCCAGCGTCAGCCTGGTCAGTGTGTCCTCTGCAGTCTCCTCAGCCGGCCAGCCGTCTGCGATAGCCAGCCCGAAGTCCAGAAGGAAGATGTGACGCGACTGATCGATCATAATATTGCCGGGTTTCAGGTCGCGGTGGATGATACCTCGGTCGTGCGCGGCCTGCAGGCCGGTGCAGATAGCGAGGGCAATATCCAGCATGTCGGACAGCGAGGGTCGGCCTGCCTGAATATACTGTGCGAGCGTGCGGCCATTCACATAGGGCATCGTGAAATACGGGCGATCGAGGTGTTCACCTACGTCGTGGATCCCGATGATATTAGGGTGGTCGATCGAAGCAACCGTCTGTGCCTCACGGACAAACCGTTTTCTCGGATTCGGCTGGTCGCAGAGTTCCGGGAGAAGCAGTTTGAGCGCCACCGGACGCTGGAGAGAAATGTCGGTTGCCAGGTAAACCTCGCCCATCCCCCCTGCGCCCAAGGGGCGCAGGATCTGATAGTGGGAGATGGTCGTTCCCGGCGTGAGGCTGCTCCGGGGGGAGCCGGTTCCGTGCACGTCTTTGCTCATACGGCGGCCAGTCTTTCGATTGGTGGTTCGCCCGGCATCAAGTTCGTCCGAGGCCTGCGACCGTTCTGTGAGTAGCTGTAACTCGAAGAGGTACGCACAAGGCTGTGAAGCCGTTGGGGAAGATCCACGCGGAGTTGCTGCGCCCAGGCACCTAGGCCGTCAGCCAGTCGGTTGACGGGACCGCTAACATGTCAGAACCTGCCCTGCGGGTCGGTTTCACTCCCGGCGTTCTCCCTTGCACGCCGGCAGCTACAACCCGAACTGGATAGCGATACCGCAGGCGAGGATTACGCCCCCGGCCATCGCATGAGCATAGCGCTCCAACCGGTGCAGGGCGACAAAGCGCAGCCCCCGGACCAGCAGCAGCACCGAACCGACCATGGTCGTGATCGTCACTACCGAAAACACGGCTGCCACTTGTACGGTGGCACCGGTGCCGAATCGAGCGGCCGGGTACATAAGGATCGGAATGAGCGGTTCGCACGGTCCGAGCACGAAGACGATGAACAGCACCCACGCCGAGTTGGCCTGGCGGTGGGTGTGCCCATGGCTGTTGCGGGCACGGCGGATTCCCCAGGCCAGGTAGACCAATCCGAAGGCGATCAACGCCCAGGCGGCGAAGTCTCCCCGGATCGATTCAATCCACTCAAGGCGGCCAACCGCGGTGCCGAGGGCGACGCCCAGCAATCCGAGCACGACCGAACTGAGAACATGGCCGAGGCCGCAGAGAATGGTGATGGTCGTGGTCTTCAGAGTCGACCAGCCATTCGCCTTTGCGAGAGCGACAAACGGGAGATAGTGATCAGGGCCAAGGAGGGTATGGACCAGGCCGATTGAAGCCGCGGTCACGATGAGGGCAGTCAGTTCTGGTGACATAATTCCTGCTGTTTGCGCCTGGCAATGCCCGACGCGTCGGCTGTAATCCCGGGTTCAGGCCGCAGGCTGGTTGTCACCGGCCCGCGGCTGCGTTATCGTGGAGAAGATACCCGATAATCCCCCGATCTTCCAGAGAAATCGAGTCGTTCGCGATAGATCGCAGAGATCGCCTCCGAAAAACCGCCGGCTACTGTCCTGAGTTGTTATAATAGGTGGAGTGGGGTCGACATAGCTTCCTGCGCCATGCGCGGGGATTGCGGATCCACCCGGCCAATCCCGATTCACCTTGCCGGGATGTATCCCGATGTGTTTCTTGTCCCCTGAGGTAGTCGGTCCCCGGAGATGCCGTATGCATGAACTTGGTATTGCACAATCGATTGTCGAAGCGGTGTTGAAGAAGATGCAGTCCGAAGGATACCGTGGTGTGTCCAAAATCGGACTTCGGATAGGGGGATTAACCGATATCGTCCCGGATGCGCTGGAATTCGGTTATGAGGCGTCGGTCCGCGATACCCCCTTAGCCGCCACGCAGCTGGTCATCGAAACCATTCCCGTTCAGGGAACCTGCCGCGCGTGTAGCCGGAACTTCGTGATTGAGGATTACCTGTTTATCTGTCCGGATTGCGGTGGGCAGGATATTGCGATGACGCAAGGGGATGAGTTGGAGATCGCGTATATTGAGATAGATGACGGAGAGACAGATGCCGGAACGAGTTGAAGTCAAAGAAAAAGTCCTCTCAGAGAACGACCGGTTAGCGGCCGAACTACGGGCGCGGCTGGCTGAATACCGGGTGGCGTCGCTTAACCTCGTGAGCTCGCCGGGATCGGGCAAAACGAGCCTGTTGGAGAAAACGCTCGCGGCGCTCAACGACCGGTTGCGCATGGCACTGGTGGCCGGAGATGTGCAAACCGAAAACGACGCCAACCGCCTCACAAAAGCGGGGGGGCGGATGGTCCGGCCGATTGTCACCGGCGGCGCCTGCCACCTTGACGCCCGCATGGTGACCAGAGCGATCGAGGGGTTCGATCTCGCGGCACTCGACCTGCTGGTGATCGAAAATGTCGGCAACCTCGTGTGTCCGTCGAGCTACGACCTCGGCGAGGATATGAAAGTCGTGCTGATCAGCACCACCGAGGGGGACGATAAGCCGCTGAAGTACCCGGGGATGTTCCGGCGGTCCTCGGTTATGGTTATCAACAAAATCGATCTGCTGGGGAGTTCTGATTTTGACATGGCACGGGTTCGGGAGAACGCGCTGTCCATAAACGGGAACCTGCAGATATTCGACGTTTCCTGCCGGACCGGACAGGGGCTCGACGCGTGGTATGCGTGGCTGCAGGGGTTCGTGGCGCGCAAGAAGCAAAGGTAGCGCGCTCGAGCGCATGCAGTCTCAGGAAAGAGTGAAGCACGGCGTATGCAAAGCAACGGCGATAGACAGCGGCAGCGGATCACGGTCAACGGGATCGTGCAAGGGGTGGGGTTCCGTCCGTTTGTCTACCGTCTCGCCACCGAGTTGTCGCTTACGGGTTTTATCACCAACGACGCGCACGGCGTTCGGATCGAAGTCGAAGGTTTCCCGGCTGCTCTGGATCGCTTCCGCGATCAATTGGAGAATGACGCTCCGCCCCTGGCACGGATCGATACCTGCACGGTCGAGGATCTCCCCGCACGTGGAGACCGGGAGTTTCACATCGAGGCGAGCGACCACCGGGGAACGGCGCACACACTAATCCCCCCCGATATTGCGGTTTGCCATGAGTGCCTCCATGAGATGAATGACCCGAAGAACCGCCGCTACCGCTACTCCTTCATCAACTGCACCAACTGCGGCCCGCGGTTCACGATTGTCGAGGGGATTCCCTACGACCGGCCGCTGACCTCGATGAAGGTCTTTCCCATGTGCGTGGAGTGCGAGGAAGAGTACGACGATCCGAGGGACCGTCGGTTTCATGCTCAGCCGGTAGCCTGCCCCGTGTGCGGTCCGCGCCTGATCGCGCATGACGGCATCTCGGAAGTGCAGGTCGAAGACCCGA
This sequence comes from Candidatus Zixiibacteriota bacterium, assembly GCA_041742355.1. Lineage (GTDB taxonomy): Bacteria > Zixibacteria > MSB-5A5 > GN15 > FEB-12 > JAGNLV01. The sequence continues at coordinate 18,142 of JBGSIV010000062.1, read as the reverse complement.
TCGGCTGGGCAATCGACGCTCTGCAGGCGGGCAAAATACTCGCCGTACGCGGCCTTGGCGGATTCCACCTCGCGGTCGATGCTGCGAATGAAGCGGCCGTGCGGCGCCTGCGCGAACGCAAGCACCGTCAGGAGAAACCCCTCGCGATGATGGCCGACAGGATCGAGACGATCCGGCGGTACGGCGAGGTTACGCCCGAAGAAGAGAAGCTCCTGCTCGACGTCATTCGCCCGATTGTGCTGTTGCGACGACGCACCGGAACAACAGGAATCGCACCTTCGGTGGTGTACGACAACCGGTACTACGGGTTCATGCTCCCCTACACCCCCGTCCACCATCTGCTCCTGCGGGGGCCGGTCGATGTGCTGGTGATGACCAGCGGGAATCTCTCCGAGGAACCGATCGCGATCGACAATGACGAAGCGCTCGAACGGTTGGGCGGGATAGCCGATCTGTTCCTGCTGCACGATCGGGAGATTCTCCAGCGGTGTGATGATTCGATCATGCGGCATCTGGTCGGCGCTCCGCGGGTGCTGCGCCGAGCGCGCGGCTTTGTACCGCGGCCGGTGTACTTGCCGCAGGCGCTGGCGAAAAATGTCCTCGCAGTCGGCGGCGAGTTGAAGAACACCGTGGCGCTCTGCCGCGGCGACAAGGCCTTCCTGAGTCAGCATATTGGGGATCTTGACAATCCGGCCGCCCTCGGCTTCTTCGAACACGCCATAAATCACCTTGAGAATGTTCTCGAGATCGAACCGGAGCTGATCGCCTGCGACATGCACCCCGAATACCTGTCGACCAAATCGGCAAAAGCGCAGACGAAACGTCCGGTGATCGAGGTGCAGCACCATCACGCTCACCAGGTCGCGGTGATGACTGAAAACGCGGTGACCGAACCGACGATCGGGATTATCCTCGACGGCACCGGCTACGGCACCGACGGCACCATCTGGGGGGGTGAGGTACTCATCGGCGATGCCGCCGGGTTCAATAGGTACGCCTGGCTGGAACCGGTGGCAATGCCGGGCGGTACGGCCGCGATCCAACAGCCCTGGCGAATGGCGCTCAGTTACCTTCGGTGCGCCTACGGCGCCGATGCCCGCCATTTTGAACTGCCGCTGTTCGATAGGATACCGAAACTGCAGGCCGATACCGTCTTGCTGATGATCGAGCGAGGGCTCAACAGCCCGATGACCTCCAGCTGCGGACGGTTGTTCGACGGCATGGCCGCCCTGATCGGGTTGTGCACCGAGAGTAACTACGAGGCGCAAGCCGCAATTGCGCTGGAGATGGCGGCAACTCAGGCCGGATGGACACTGTCGCATGGCGAGGCGATACCGATTCCCGAATCGGGCGGCCCGATCAATTTCGCGCCGCTGGTCCGTGAGATGGTCCGCCGGATACGCTCCGGTGAGCCGGTCGAGCAGTCGGCGCTGCGGTTCCACACCGCGCTGGCGGAGTTGTTTGTCGCGGCGGCGCACTCGGCCCGAATCACCACCGGAATCGGGACCGCGGCATTGAGTGGCGGCGTATACCAGAATGCGTTATTTTTCGAGTACATGGTGCGGCGGTTGACCGAAGATGGCTTCCGCGTGCTGACCCACAGCGAGGTGCCGACCAACGACGGCGGTCTGGCGCTCGGGCAGGCGGTAATTGCCGACGCCGTGAGCCGTCACAGAGGATTTTGAAGGAGTGCAGTATGTGCCTGGCGATACCGGGAAGAGTGATTGAGATATTTGACGAAGGCGGCCTGAAAATGGGCCGGATCGACTACGCCGGCACCGTGCAGACAGCCTGCCTCGTGTCGGTGCCGGAGGTGCAGGTCGGGCAGTATGTGCTCGTGCACGCCGGTTTCGCCCTGAATGTGGTCGACGAAGAGGAAGCCCGCAAAACACTGGAGCTTTGGGACGAAATCGCAGCGGCGAATGCCGAAGAGGGCCTTGACCCCTTCGGGTTTCCGCTGAAAGATGCCGGAGAGGAGAATCAGGGGGCGTGAAGTTTCTCGATGAATTCCGCGATCCGGCGCGGGCGAAAGCAGTGCTCGCGGAGATCGAGCGGACGGTGAGCCGTCCGTGGGTGATCATGGAGATCTGCGGGGGGCAGACGCACTCGATCATCCGCAACGGCCTCGACCAACTCCTGCCAAAGCAGATCGAACTGGTGCACGGCCCGGGGTGTCCGGTGTGCGTGACCCCGCTGGAGTTGATCGACAAAGCGGTGGCGATTGCCGCGCGGCCGGGGGTGATCTTCACCTCGTTCGGCGATATGCTCCGGGTGCCGGGGTCGAAGAAGGACCTGTTCACGGTGAAATCCGAGGGCGGGGATGTGCGCTTTGTCTACTCTCCCCTCGATGCAGTAAAGATGGCGCGTGAGAATCCCGATCGCCAGGTGGTTTTCTTCGCGGTCGGATTCGAAACGACCACACCGGCAACGGCAATCGCGGTCCGTCAGGCGAAAAATGAAGGGCTGCCAAATTTCTCTGTGCTCGTATCCCACGTGCTCGTGCCGCCGGCGATGATGGCGCTGTTGGACTCGCCGCAGAATCGGGTGCAGGCGTACCTCGCGGCCGGGCATGTTTGCGCGGTCATGGGCTGGGACGAGTACCGTCCCATCGCCGAGAAATACCATGTGCCGGTAGTGGTTACCGGATTCGAGCCGCTCGATATTTTGAGCGGCGTGCTGGCCGTAGTAAGACAGCTTGAGACGGGCGAGGGGTGTGTTGAAAACCGCTACGAACGGGCAGTGCAGCAGTTTGGCAATGTGCACGCCCGTGAACTGGTGGACAGTGTGTACGAGGTCTCCGATCGCAAGTGGCGTGGAATCGGTACTATCCCACAGAGCGGCCTGCGGCTGCGCCCGGAGTACGCCGCGTTCGATGCGGAGCGACTTTTCGGCGTAGAGGAAATCCAGGTTGCCGAGCCGAAAGAATGCATCAGCGGACAGGTCTTGCAAGGGCTGAAGAAGCCGACTGACTGCCCGATGTTCGGAACGCGCTGCACCCCGCAGAACCCGCTGGGCGCGACCATGGTCTCCACCGAGGGCGCCTGCGCCGCCTACTACAAATATCACCGTGTGCCTGTCAAGAAGTGAGGCGAGCCATGACCGACCGGATCAACCCCGACGAATTCCCCGCCTGCCCCCTGCCGATCACGGCACACTCGACAATCCAGCTCTCGCACGGCTCCGGCGGCAAGCTGATGAACGACCTGATCGGGCGGTTGTTTATCGAAGCATTCGATAACCCAATCCTTCGACGCCGGGATGACCAGGCCACGCTCGAGATTAACGGCCAGCGGTTGACTTTCTCGACCGACTCGTTCGTAGTCGACCCGCTCTTCTTCCCCGGCGGGGATATCGGCGATCTGGCCGTGAACGGAACAGTTAACGATGTGTGCATGAACGGCGCGAGGCCGCTGTATTTGAGCGCAGGATTTATAATCGAGGAAGGGTTGCCGCTGGAGGATCTTGAAAAGATCGTCCAGTCGATGCAGCGGGCGGCGGTAGCGGCAGGCGTACAAATTGTCACCGGCGATACGAAAGTGGTAAACAGGGGAAAAGGGGATAAGCTCTTTATCAATACCGCCGGAATCGGCGTAATCGAACACAACTATCGAATCGGAGTCGACAATCTCCAGCCGGGGGATAGGATCCTCATCAACGGCGCGATAGGTAACCACGGTATGGCGGTGCTTTCCAAACGCGAGGGGCTGGCGTTCGAAACCTCGATTGCCAGCGACACGGCATCGCTCAACAGCCTCGTGGCCGAGTTGATTGCCACAATCGGCGGGGAGATTCACGCCATGCGTGACCCCACCCGGGGCGGGGTGGCGGCGGTGCTCAATGAGTTTGCGGCGGCGTCCGATGTCGGCATCCGCCTGTTCGAGGACAGCCTGCCGATCGATCCCCCGGTGGCCGGAGCGTGTGAGTTGCTCGGTCTCGATCCGCTCTATGTCGCCAACGAGGGGAAACTAATCGCGGTCGTTTCGGCGGCAGCAGCCGAACGGGCCCTGACGGTGATACGCAATCATCCGCTCGGAAACCAGGCGGCGCTGATCGGCGAAGTACATTCCGACCGCATCGGTACAGTCACGCTGCGCACCCGGCTGGGTGCCGAGCGGATTATCGACATGCCGGTGGGCGAACAACTGCCGCGCATTTGCTGAGTGGAGATTTAATTCGATGCCTCAATTTCGGAAGCAGCCCCGAGCGGTGTTCTCTATTATTGCTTCGTAGCGATGAACACGAAGCTGAGGAGTCTATATGGAGAGATTGCCGTCGTCGACTGTCATGTACCGCGCCCTGGTGAATCGCGACACGACCTTTGAGGGCGTATTCTATGTCGGGGTCAGGACGACCGGGATATTCTGCCGGCCGACCTGCCCGGCCCGAAAGCCGAAACCTGAGAATGTCGAGTATTTCCCCAGCTCAAAGGATGCCCTGTATGCCGGCTACCGCCCCTGCGCCCGGTGCCAGCCACTGGAAAACGAGAAGCAGGCGCCCGAACTGGTGCGCAAACTGCGTGAGCTGGTCGAGCAGGAGCCGGCCGGTAAGGTCACCGGGGCACAGCTTCGGGCGCTGGGCATAGACCCGTCGACCGCCCGCCGTCAGTTCCAGCGCTACTGCGGCATGACCTTTGCCGCCTACCATCGTGCGCGGCGGATGGGGCTGGCCCTGCACGAGATCCGCGGCGGGGAATCGGTGATTGGGGCGCAGATAGACCACGGCTACGAATCGGCCAGTGGATTTCTGGAAGCCTTTAAGGATGTCTTCGGGACTCAGCCGAGCAAGGCGGAGGAAGTGGCCTGCCTGTTCGCGCGGTGGATCGATACTCCGCTCGGGGCTATGCTGGCGCTGGCCGATAACGACGGCCTGCATCTGCTCGAGTTTGTCGACCGCCGCGGTCTGGAGAACGAGATTGGGCATATTCGCCATCGCACCGGGAGTGTCGTTGTGCCTGGAGATAACCGGCACCTATCCAGGATTGCAGCGGAGTTGAAGGACTACTTCGAGGGGAAATCGCTGCGGTTCACCGTGCCGGTGGTTGTCCACGGCTCCTCTTTTGAGGAGGAAGTCTGGAGGCTGCTGCAGACAATACCACCAGGGGCAACCCGGTCGTACAGTGAGATGGCCAGCCGGTTAAAGAACGAGCGGGCAGTCCGGGCGGTCGGGCGGGCTAACGGACGCAACTGCCTGGCCCTGATTATACCCTGTCACCGGGTAATCCGGGCGGATGGCTCACTCTGCGGCTATGGCGGCGGAATATGGCGGAAGCAGTGGCTGCTGGCCCATGAACGTCGGGTGACAGGGGATTCGCGGGGAGAATCAATTTGATCATGCCCTGCCCCCGGCGAGGATGGTAGAGAGCGTCGGTCGATTGCCGGCGCTTTTTCATGTGCAGAAGGGTCGCCCCGAGGCAGCCACCGGGTTCCAACGGCAGGGATTGCGGAGAACCTCTCCCCTGCCTATATTGGCCCCTAAAAAGATCGGAGAAAAGTATGTCGGAACGGGTACAACAGTTTAAGGCCGAGCGAGAGAAGCTTAACGAGATAGTCCTTGAGCGGGAGAACCTCGAGATCAAGCGGTTCTTCGCCCTCGACAGCGCGGTCTACCGCGACGGCGCGCTGGACGCCAAAACCAAGGAGCTGCTCGGCCTGGTGGCATCGCTGGTTCTTCGGTGCGATGACTGCATCCTCTACCACTGTATCAAGGCGAAGGAGCACCAGGTAACCGACGCCGAATTCGATGAAGTGATGTCGATCGGGCTGGTGGTTGGCGGTTCGATTACGATTCCGCATATCCGCCGCGCCGCCCGGGCCTGGAAGGAGATGAACGGCGAATGAAACTGACTGTGTTGGCGGCTGCCGCGACGCTGGCGCTCTGTGGCGGAGCGATTCTGGCCCAACCCCCGATGCCGGATGCCGATACCGGTTCAACCAACCCGCTGGTAGCGTGGTACCACGAGCAGTACCCGTTCATCAGTATGACCGACACAATCTACACGTTTGAAAGCGAATTCACCTTCCCGGAGGGGTTCTCCCGCCCCGATTCCTCGGCCCTCACGCCGTACCAGAACTGGGTAGCCCGAATTCCCATCTGGCACCAGTACAAAGCCGTCGGAGTCTGGAAAGGGGGCAAGGCATTCGAGAAGGACGAGGTTTCACGGGTAGTGCACATCCCCTGGCGCGGCCCCACCTACACGGATCTTGGCTTCCCGCTGCGGATACTGGCCGAATTCTGCCGCCGCAATCGCACCGAGTTCGGCATGCAGATCGTGACCAAGGGGGACGGGGATACGCTCGACTACGGCGCCTGGCTGAAAGGTAAGGAAGTACTCTCCCCGCTGGGAAGCCCTCGGCTGGTGCCGGCCCTGGAGCGTGATTCCAGTGAGCTTGAGTTCTATCGGTTTCTCAACATGGCAATGCAGCACCAGACCTACCAGAGCCTTGCCGCCAACGGCGACTCTCTCCCGGGCGACCAGGCCCTGCCCGGCGATCTCCTTATCGGCCATGATGATCGCGGCAAGACCGGAAAGGCCTTCGTCATCCTCAACATGCTGGTCAACGATACCGGCGACCGCCTCTACGCCGTGGCCACGGGCTGTCCGGCTCCCGATGCCTGCGATTTCCATATCCCATTGGTGTCACTCGACCGCAATTTCCCCTGGCTGAATCAGACGCAACTCGAAGAACTGGTGAGAGACTATCCGCACCGGGGGTATTTCCGCCTCCGCGTGCCGCAGCCGACAAGCTAAAGATTCGATCCGCGCGCTTGACAGGCCCGCCGCAGGGGACATATCCTACCCGGAGAGGAATCTTGGCGGGTACACCTTAAAGGGTGTAATCATATGGAGGGGAATACGGATGGATCATCGGCCCATCACCAACTGGCCGGTCGACCGAGCCGAGGCGGAAGCTCGACTGGCTGAAACGGCCAAGGCGGTCAGTCTGCTCAATTTCATTCACGATCCGGAATTGGTTGCCGCAGTTGACACAGCGTACGGTGTCGGGGCCGAGTACGTCTACGCATCCGCTGTTGTCACGAGATTTCCCGATATCGAAGAAGTGGAAAGAACAGTCGCACGCGCGCGCGCGCCGTTCCCCTACATTCCCGGCCTCCTGTTTTTCCGTGAAGGGCCGGCTATCACCGAAGCGCTGGAGCGTCTGAAGTCCACCCCGGATGTCATTATTGTCCATGGCCACGGCGTGGCGCACCCCAGGCGATGCGGCATGGCCAGCCAGATCGGGGTGCTGTTCGACGTACCCTCGATCGGCTGTTGCCGGAGGATTCTCGCCGGTCGGCATCGCCCGGTGGGCGATTCCAAGGGGAGTGCGGAACCGATCATGCTCGGTGGCCAGGAGGTCGGCTGGGCTTACCGATCGAAGGATCATGTCAAGCCAATCTTCATTTCACCAGGGCATAAGTGCGACCTGGCCACCGCGCGCGACATCGTCGTGCGCAACCTGCGCGGGTTCCGTCTGCCGGAACCTTTGCGGCTGGCCCACTTGTTTGCTAATAAACACAAGCGGAACCTCGAAAACAGGCGGACCGATGATGTGGGCTCGCCTCACACCTCATAATAGCGAGTCACCAGTGTCTCATGCAGCGAACCTGAAAGACGCGATCCTTGCCGAGACGCACAAGATTAACGCCGAGCAAGTAAAGCTGCGCCGTCACCTGCATCAATACCCCGAGATCTCGATGGAGGAATACCAGACGACCGAGGTGCTGACCAAAGCGGTAAAGAAACTGGGCGTACAGCTCTGCCCGGTGCAGACGGCGACCGGGTTGCTGGTGGAGCTTTCGGGCCGCAAGCCGGGGCGGACGGTGGTGGTGCGCAGCGATATCGATGCCCTGCCGATCACCGAGCAGACCGGGCTGCCTTTCGCCTCCAAAACTCCCGGGTGCATGCACGCCTGCGGGCACGACATGCACATGGCCACGGTCTGGGGAGTGGTGGCGGTTCTGAGCAAACTGCGGAATCAGTTGGACGGCACGGTGCGGTTTATATTCCAGCCGGCCGAAGAGATGCCGCCCGGTGGCGCACGGCCGATGATCGCCAGCGGGGCGCTCAACCATGCCACAGCCATCTTCGGCCTGCATGTCGAGCCGCATCTGGCAACCGGGTGCATCGGTCTGCGCGACGGCGCGACAATGGCTTCAGTCACCGATTTTGATCTCATTGTCCGGGGCAAGAGCGCGCATGCCGCGCGTCCGCATACCGGCGTGGATGCCATCGTCACCGCCGCGGAGGTGGTCCAGTCGCTGCAAACCGTGGTCTCGCGCGAATCCGACCCGACCGAACCGGTAGCGATTACATTTGGGAAGATTTCGGGAGGGGTGGCCCGCAATGTTATCGCGGATGAGGTGCGTTTGACCGGCACCGCCCGTACTCTGTCGCGTACGACGGCGAAGAACCTGGCCAAATCGATCGGACGGGTGGCCCGGCACGTCGGCAAAGCGCGGGGCGCGGAGATCGAGATGGCGTTGATCGCCGATTACCCGGTGCTCTACAACGATGCCCGGGCAAACCGCGTGCTGGCCCGGAATATGGAACTCCTCTTCGGAGCGGGCAGAATCGATACGACCGAGCCGATGCTCGGCGGCGAGGATTTCGCCTGCTACCTGGAAATCGTCCCGGGAGCGATGTTTCGTCTCGGTGTCATGAACAAGAAGATCAAAGCGGACAAACCGTGGCACTCGCCGGAATTCATTGCCGACGAAGCGGCGCTGCCGATCGGCACGGCGCTCCTGGCGGCTTCGGTCGCCGATGCCCTGGCAGGCGGTCTGGCATGAACCGCCGCTGGCCGGTACTCATCCTCATCGCCCTCTCTCTGACCGTGGCATGCCCCGTCGGGGCTCTCTACCCGCAGGGTCAGGCCGTTACCTACTCCGACTATTCCTATGTCCGGAGCATAGCGGCCTCCATGGATCGCGTCTTTTTCGCCACCACCGAAGGAATCATCGTTTACAATCAAATGGAGAAGACCTGGGAGGAGCCGCTGCCGGACATTCCCGGCATGGACGCCGACGATATCGAGCAGATCTGGGTCGACCAGTTCGGCGTGAGGCTCTACGCCAGGACATTCAGCGGAATGTATCTGTTCGACGAAGCGCTGGAGACATGGTTCCCGACCAATGACCAGCCCGAATCCAATCCGGTCACCAGCCCGGCGTCGGCCCCGACAATTCTCCACGCTCCGCCGGGATTCAACTACATGTCGGGAGGAGAGCTGATCGATCAGCATGCCCGCCGCTGGTTCATCAATGATGTCCTCGATGACGGCAGCGGCATGCTCTGGATGGGAGTTTGGGGCTATGGTCCGGCGCGGGCGCGCACCGGGAACCTGATCCTCGAACTGATGCCGTACGGCCTCCTTCAGCGTCGCGTCAACGCTCTGGCGATGGACAGCGGATACCTGTGGATCGGGGGAGCGGCGGTCGATCCGGGACGCACCGGCATCACGGGATTTGATCCGGACTCGGGCACCTTCCGGTACATCGAGACAGGGGTCGGGCCGGAATTTCCACCCGTCGACATAAACGTCCTCAAAGAGGAAGAGGGCAGGCTGTATGTCGGGACGCCGAATGGAGTGTACATCCTCGACGGCGAATCCGGCGAGGTGGAGCGCACCATCGGCCGACAGCAGGGGTTACTCGACGAAAACGTGTTGTCGCTGGAGGTCACCGGCGACACGGTGTACATCGGCACCAGCGAAGGGCTTTCGATGGTCACGGGCGGGATCGATTCCCTCGGCTGGGTCTTTCCGACGACTTTCACCGGACAGCGAATCTGGGATATCGAAGCGGTTGGCGAGCACCTCTGGGTCGGCGCCAGCAGCGGGGCATTCCGACTGACGCCGGGGACGGCCCGGCTGCAACGGTTAACCGACGACGAGAGCGTGCTGTTTAGCGATGTCTACGATATCGAGCAGGCGGGGAAAAAGCTCTGGTTTGTTTCTGACGCGGGGCTGGTTGAACTGGACACCGAAACCGCCGAGATGGAATCGTTCCACGATATCACGCAGAAGATCCACCCACGGGCACTGGCAGTCAACGACAGCATCGCCGCGGTCGCCTCAGACAAGGGTCTGACGATCTTCTTCCACTCGGACGAAAAGCCGTTCAAGCGGGAGTTCACGGTCGACGACGGCCTGGCATCGAATACCGTCTACTCCCTCATCATGGATGGTGACTTTCTCTGGATCGGCACGGACCGCGGCCTCACCCGCTTTCTCTGGAACAACCCGGAGCGGGTCGACTGAGCGTACCTTATCCCTTTCCTAATTAAGATTGATTGCCGGCAGAGGATGTATTACTATTGACTGGTCTGCCGGGTCGCGGTGTGCCCCGGTGGCCGGGAACCATGATCATATGAAGGCTTTGCTCGACAACTTCTGGCTCAAAGTGGTGGCCCTTATCATGGGGTTGCTGCTGTGGTTTCACGTGGCTACCGAGAAGGTGTACAACCACGAGGTCCGGCTGGCGGTGGCCGAGATCGTCCTGAACGATTCCCTCACGCTGGCCAATGTCCCCCCCGATTCCATTACCGTGGTCGTATCGGCCAAGGGCAAGCAGTTGCTGCGGCAGACCTGGCGGGACTACGGCGTGCGGATCCACGCCCTGTCATACGGCGTGGGCCGGCACACGCTGGGGCTGTCGGCGGCCAACACGAGCCTCGCCGTCGGTGGCAGCCGGATCGCTATCGATGGCGTGGTTTCCCCGACCTCCATCAACCTGCTGGTGGATGAAATCGCCGAGAAGCAGGTCGACGTCAAAGTCGATTTGACGATCAAAACCGACGAAGGGTTCGCTGTCAGCCGTATCCTTGAGCCCTTCCCCCGGGAAGCGACTGTGCGCGGGGCGCAGGCGGTGGTGCGTCGGCTGGGATCGGTGTCTACCGTCGCCCGCGAAGTGACCGGCGTACGCAACGACCTCTCCCTCCTTCTCCCGCTGGTGCATCCCCTCGGCTACGGCATCACGCTCCAGCCGGAGTCAGTGGTGGTCGATGTCGAAGTGGTGGCCATCAAGACAAGGATCTTCGAAAATATCCCGGTGGTGGTCTATAATGTCCCGGCCGGGCGCCTGGTGTCAATCCACCCGCAGGTGATCAACATCGAATTGACCGGCCCGCCCGAGGATATCGAACTGCTCAACCGCAATACGCTCGTGGCCTCGGTCGATTACCGTCGGCGCGACTCCAGCGGCATTGCGCCGATCAAGATCGACGCCCCCTCCAATTTCCGCGTGAAGCGATCGTCGTCCGATACGGTCCGTTTCGTGGAACGAAATCCGCAGTAGCGATTCTAATGAGTATGCTGACATTGGGCATAGAGACCTCGTGCGACGAGACCTCGGCGGCGGTCATCGCCGATGGCCGCCAGGTGCTGTCGAATGTGATCCTGTCGCAGGCCGATCACGCACGGTTCGGCGGGGTCGTCCCTGAGATTGCCAGCCGCGAGCACCTCAAGACGGTCGTTCCGATTTACCGCCAGGCGCTGGGCGACGCCGGAGTGGCGCTGGAAGAGATTGGGTTGATCGCGGCGACCATGGGACCGGGGTTGGTCGGGCCGCTCCTCGTGGGCCTTACGTTTGCCAAAGGGCTGGCCTTTGCCACGGGCAAGCCGTTTGTCCCGGTGAACCACATGGAGGGACACCTCGCCGCCAATATCCTCGCCCACCCGGAGTTGTCGCCGCGCCACCTGACCTTGATTGTATCGGGCGGCCATACGATGCTGGTGGAGGTAAACGGCTTCGGCGAATACCATATTATCGGCCGCACGCGCGATGATGCCGCCGGCGAGGCGTACGACAAGGTCGCCAAAGTCATGGATCTCGGCTACCCCGGCGGGGCAAAACTGGACAAGCTCGCACAGCAGGGAAATCCGAAGTACACACGTTTCCCCCGCGCGCGGCTGGATAAGGACAGCTATCAGTTCTCATTCTCCGGGCTGAAGACGGCGGTGGCGATGCACCTGAGCAAGCTGCCCCCCGAAGATCTGTCCGCCCACAGGGCGGATATTGCCGCAGCTTTCCAGGAAGCGGTGGCCGATGTGCTCACGGAGAAGACCGTGCGGGCGGCCCGGGAGTTTGGTCACGATCATGTGACGATCTCCGGTGGGGTCGCGGCGAACAGCCGCCTTCGGTCGCTTCTGGCTGAACGCCTGCAGACCGAAGGGAAGCGGCTGTTCTACCCGCCGCTGTCCCTGTGTACGGACAACGCGGCGATGATTGCAGCAGCAGGGTACTATCGGTTCCAGAAGGATGGCGCGGGAGATCTGACCGCGAACGCGGTGCCGTATCTGAAACTCTCGTAGGGGATCGATCTGTTCCTAGCCGGACTGTGAGATCGGGACCGTACATCAATCCAGACATTGCTATTCACGAAAGTGCGGTAGGCAGGCGGTCATCGGGCGGGTTGCCAAGCTTGATCAGTCCCCACGCGACGCTCCCCACCGACAGCAGGATCTCCACCGCGACGCCGATCCAGATCATACTGATGGGGAGCGAGCGGTCCCCGATGTTCTGGTCGATGGTGTACTGGAACGCAAGCAGCAGAATGATATTTGCGCCGAGAAGCGCACCGGAGATCATGGCGTTCACGATTGCGATCATGCGTTCGCGGCGTTCGGGGTTAGCCAGCCAGTAATCGCGATTCGGCGTATTGACAAACCGGGACGGGAGCTTGCGGATCAGGGGGCCAAGGATCAGCGGAGTAACGTTCACCAGCACGATGGCAAAGATCCAGACGAGCATGAATTCGGAGCGGGAGGCGTAGCCATCGGGTGTTCCCGAGGCATCGAAGTGCGAGGCCAGGCGTTCCGGCAGGCGCGGCCAGTACCAGGCGGCCTGCACAATCAGGGCAGCCAGTGAGATCCACCAGGTGAGTCGAAGCCAGTGCATTGAGACCCTCAGGCATTTCGCAAGTAAGCGGCGGTTCACATACAGAAAACCCCCCGCTTGCGCGGAGGGTCCTGCAGAGTCGTCTATTCGCTACTTACGCGTAGACTTCCTTTTCGTTGCATTTGCACACGCCGACGTTCTGGGCGCGGAATTTCCAACCGTTACCGCTCTTGACCGCCTTGACGTGCTTGACAAACTGTCTCGGCTGCTCGCACACCGGGCAGATTGACTGATGCGATTTCTTGTTCGCCTTGTCACTGAAGCTCTGTCTTTTAGCCATTGGTCGTGGCCTCCTCTATGTCGATTCTATCCTCATTTGCCAACTCCGCCAACTTGTCTTTAACAACAAGTAACAGGCGCGTGGTTTCCCGATAGAGGTTGAATTCCTTGCTATCGGCAAAACCGGGAGCCGCCTGGTCAAAGTAGCGCATGGCTCCTACGTAGTCTTTCCGCTTCAGAGCGAGGAGCGCCTGGCAATAGGCTTTCTCTTCGGGCCTAAGCATTGCTCCGGCCCCCTTTCAGGATCTCTTCAGCTTTCTTCAACCGTCTTACAAACGGTTCGACTTTGTAGTTGCCGAGCTTGAGGTAATATATGAGGAAGCCCGACAAAATCAAGGCATCTTTGTTTTGCCGCAATTCGGCTGCGGTCAACAGGTCATCGAGAACCGAGAGCAGGTGTTTCTTGTTGCCCGCGTAGTCGGTGTATAAGTCCATGGCGTGCTTAAGGAAACGGTCAAAACGGGCAATCGAGTCGCTGTCTTCGGGGACCACCGGTCTCGGCTGCGCCGCAGTGGGACCGGGGGTGGATTGTGGCGCCGGAACCGTCTCCGGAGGGCGATGCAACGTGATTTTTTCGGTCCTGCCGGTGTTCGTACGCCAACGGTCAATTTCGGACGAAATCTTCCGTACTGCCGGCGGGGCATCGGTGCCGAGATCCAACCGTAACTTGATCTCGCCGAGAATGTCCCCGATCCGGGTGATATCGCCCGCCCGGAGATTATCATCGGACAGCAGCCGGTTATTCGCGGCGAACCACTCCCCGATCTGGTCGGTGATTTCGGTGCTTTGCGACGGGGTGCGGGCGATCTCATCAAGCCGGTTGATACCCTCAAGCACCTGCAGTCGCGGTTGTTTGTACGCCACCACCCGGTCCAGGAAAGCTTCGAGGACCTGCTCCAGTGATTTGAGAACGCGTTCCTGACTCAATCGACCTGCTCCAGAAAAGTGCGGGATATGCGACGGTTGGCCACACGGTCGCCGGACTTCTCGGTCACGTAATCTTCGAGCAATCCGGCGAGGCGGTTGACCATCTTCTCAAGATCGCCCGTTTCGACGGCTTTTTCTTTGGGCTTGTCGGTCTTGGTAATGAGCCCGGCCAGTTTGAGCTGGGCGAGCTTTTTCAGCGTGTCCTCACGGCTGAGCGGCGCCAGCTTGCAGACCTCGGTCAGGGTCCGGTGGCCGTCGACCAGCGCCATGATGTTCCATTCGTCGGCCTGCAAGGCGACATCGCGCGTACGGCCTTTCTGTGCAGCCGAAATGGTGTACACCGCGTCGAGGTCCGGCAGCGTCTCACGCACCATGTTCATCTCGTCCATGCGCCGGAGCCCCTCGAGGATAACATTCTCGACGGACAGATCGACGACAATCTCTTCTTCGGTCGGGAACTGGTCTTCGTAGAATTTGAACGAACCGCTGGTCCAGATCAGAAGCGAGTACAGGAGGCTCTCCACCTGGTCGCGGATAACATCCTGCAGTTCCGCGCGGTCGATGAAACCGCGGTTGACGAGGATCTCACCGAGGCGTCGGCTGTTGTCGGTTTTGGCCTGGATGCGAACCGCTTCCTCAAGCTGCTCGGCAGTGATGGTGCCGCGTTCCTTGAGGAGTTGGCCGAGATGGTAGGTCTGGCGCGGCCCGTAGCCGTAGATAATGATACCCTCCCGGAAGTACACCATGACGATGGAGTCGTCTTTTTGAATGCCGAGCGTTCCTGACTTGCGTCCTGCGGCGATGAGCTGCAGAATTTCCGGAAGGGTAAAACGCTCGATGTTTCCCTGCAGGTCAAGATCCATTCGTGCTCCCCGAAGTTTTATCTGCCAGAGTCACCGGTCACGGACCGGGATTCCGCAGCCGAACAGTTACTGTATGAACAGTAAGTTCTTAGCTATTTTTATTGTTGGCTCGGCGAAACCTACTTGTTGGTAAAAGGTTACACGCCACTGTCACTGCCTGTCCACAATAACGATTTTGTGAGTATGTGTCAACTGCGAAGTATGGCAGTTTGTAAGAAAAAGAGCAACCCATTGGGACAATAACGTACTTATCGGCACCCCATAACATCAACATAGATTTTTTTCTTTAGTTGGGTTGCCCGAACATTCATAAATACTCCATGCGCGTGACATACGATTAATTGGGTTTGAGACAATGATCGAAGAAATCAGGCTGAATGCGGTACGGTTTCAGGGGGTCGCGGTAGTCGTCGAGATCTCCACGCTTGAGTATCCCCTCGTGATCGATTTGGAGACCGCGCACCAGTACCGGCTCTCCGCCGGCACGGTAATAACACCATCACAGCTGGCCGCACTGGAAACGGCAGCCCTGCGGTATGCCTGCCGGAACGAAGCCACGCGGCTGATTGCGTTGCGCCCTCATGCAGTGGATGAACTCCGGCTCAAGCTCCGTCGCAAGGAGTTCCCCGACGACCTCGTGCGCGAGGTCGTTGCCAACTTCAAGCAGCGCGGGATCCTCGACGACGCGCAGTATGCGTATCAGCTGGCCCGGAGCCTCGTAGCCCGCAAACCGTGCGGCCGGGCCTACCTGATCGGACATCTGCAGAGCAAACACATCGACCGGTTTCTGGCTTCCGAGGTCGCCGATGTCGTTCTGGGGCCGGAGGATGCCACCGCGCTGGCGACGCGGGCGCTGCGTGCCCGCTGGCGGGAGTTCGGGCAGTTTGACCTTGAAACGGCCCGGCGCAAGTCGTATAATTACCTGGCTCGACGCGGCTTTACGTTCGATGCCACTCAGGCCGCGTTCGAATCACTCGCGACCGAATCAACCGACGGAGGACACGATTAAGACATCAGCGATACGCCAGTCATTTCTGGACTACTTTGCCCGCCACGACCACCGGGTCGTCCCTTCATCCCCGGTCATCCCCTTCGACGATCCTACCCTTCTGTTCACCAACGCCGGGATGAACCAGTTTAAGGACGTGTTTACCGGGCAGCGCAAAGTCCCCTATTCACGGGCGACCAGTTCCCAGAAGTGTATCCGGGCCGGTGGCAAACATAATGACCTGGACAATGTCGGGTTCACGGCCCGTCACCATACATTCTTCGAGATGCTCGGCAATTTCTCGTTCGGCGACTACTTCAAGGAGGAGGCCATCGCGTTCGCCTGGGAGTGGGTGACCAAAGACCTGGGACTCGATAAGAATCGCCTGTGGGCATCGGTCTACGAAACCGATGACGAAGCGTTCGAGCTCTGGGGGAAGATCGCTCCCGAACTGAAGAACGGGCGGATCCTTCGCTTCGGCAAGAAAGACAACTACTGGTCGATGGGGGACATCGGGCCCAACGGACCGTGCAGCGAGATCCACTTCGACCGGGGCGAGAAATTCGGCAACGGTCCGGAAGACAAAGTCAACGGCGAGACGGATCGCTTTGTCGAGATCTGGAACCTCGTCTTCATGCAGTACGAGACGACTCCCGACGGGAAAACCGTGCCGCTCCCGAAGCCGTCGGTCGACACCGGCGCCGGCCTCGAGCGCATCGCGGCTATCATGCAGCAGGTCGACACGAACTACGGCATCGACCTCTTTCAGAACATTATCCGCGCGATCTCGGAGATTGCCGGGTCCGATTACAGGAAGCATGTCGCGTCGCACCATGTGATCGCCGACCACCTTCGGGCGCTGACGTTTGCTATCGCCGATGGCGCCGGCATTTCCAACGAAGGCCAGGGGTACGTGTTGCGGCGCATTCTGCGCCGGGCGGCACGTCACGGCCGCAATCTCGGCATGCACGAGCCGTTCATCTACCGACTGGTGCCGGTTCTGGTCGCAGAAATGGGGGATGCGTATCCGGAGATCCGTGAGAAGCAGCGCCATATCGAAAACGTGCTCAAGGCCGAGGAAGAATCGTTCGGGCGGACACTCGAGACGGGGCTGGAGCTGTTTGAGAAGATTGCGGTGCGGCTGGCCAAAGAGGGCTCAAGGGCCGTCCCGGGTGAGGATGTATTCCGCCTCTACGACACCTACGGTTTTCCGTATGACCTGACCGAGATCATCGCTGGTGAGAAGGGCCTGACCCTTGACCGCGCCGGTTTCGAATCGGCGATGGAGCGCCAGCGCAACCAGTCCAAAGCCGGGGCGCGGTTCGACGCCCAGGTGTCCTCGATCAACGAGATCCTCGACAAGGCGAATCTGCAGATCCCGCCGACAACGTTCGTGCGCGAGCGGCTCGATGCGGCCGCGCAGATTCAGTTCGTGTTTCCGTGGCCGGGGAATGATCCCAACCGGGTCGGCATTATCCTCGATGAAACACCGTTCTACACCGAGTCGGGCGGGCAGGTCGACGATACCGG
This sequence comes from Candidatus Zixiibacteriota bacterium, assembly GCA_041742355.1. Taxonomy (GTDB): domain Bacteria; phylum Zixibacteria; class MSB-5A5; order GN15; family FEB-12; genus JAGNLV01. The sequence continues at coordinate 658 of JBGSIV010000062.1, read as the reverse complement.
GACGATCGAACGCCCGGACACGGTCGTGCAGGTTGATGCCATGCACAGCTACCGGGAATATTCCGTGCACGAAGCCGTGCTGGTGAAAGGCACGCTTTCCGACTTCCATGTCGGCGACGAGGTGATTGCGACCGTGGATGGCGATCGGCGCTGGGCGATTATGCGCAACCACACGGTTACGCACCTGACCCACGCAGCGCTGCGCAAAGTGCTCGGCACCCATATCAGGCAATCGGGTTCGTATGTCGGCCCGGATCGCATGCGGTTCGACTTTTCCCACCACCAGCCGATGACGCCCGAGGAAATTCGCGAAGTCGAGCGGATTGTCAACGAGCGGATTCTTGAGGGCACGCCGGTGGCCACCGACCTGATGGATATCGAATCAGCCCGCAAGACCGGGGCGATGGCCCTGTTCGGCGAGAAGTACGGCGACAGAGTGCGTGTCGTATCGGTCGGCGAGTTTTCCCGGGAGCTCTGCGGCGGAACCCATGTCGAAAATATAGCGCAAATCGGTCCGTTTTTCATTACCATGGAAACGGGGATCGCCTCCGGAGTCCGTCGGCTCGAAGCGATCACCGGCATGACGGCGATCGAGTTCATGCTCGATGCCAAGCGGTTCCGCGGCGAGGTCGCGGCAGTCACCGGCCGCAGCGAAAAG
>JBGSIV010000061.1:0-17599 GCA_041742355.1 Candidatus Zixiibacteriota bacterium | reverse complement strand
GACAATACGTCTGATCGTGTTCTCGCTGTACCCACTGAGACTGGCCAGCTGACGGATGCTGTACCCTTCCACCATCCACCGCTTAAACCAAATGAACTGGCGGTCCCGCCGCCGCGGCAACCCGGGCTCAACAAACGTGCGGCCACAGCTGCGGCACAACCACCGTTGTTTGCCACGACTCCGTCCATTCCGTATTGCACCGTACGCTCCACAACACCGACAAAACCTTTTTGACCCATACTCTGAGACTCCTCAGACTTATCCCTCAAAACTCCAAGAGTAAGAACTCATTACAGGGAAATCATCAACACATTTTGAGCATTATGCCCATTGCGAGGAACGAAGCGACGAAGCAATCTCTCCTCGCTTCTGACGGCCACATCTCCGGGTAACTTAACCGACGGCAATGCACTCTCACTCCCCCGACGGCTTCGTCGGCGCGACCATCACCGACTTCTCCTTCTCCACCGTCACCAGCCCCGGTTTCGCCTTGCGCGGCTTGCGCACATACCGGCGCTCAGTGAATATCACCGGCACCATCGTATCGTTGCGCGCCTTGGAGAACCACGCCGCAATCGCGGCCGCCTCGGCGATCTCCGCTTTCGACGGCTCGAACGACTTGTTCGGGTGCTTGATCACGACGTGCGACCCCGGGCACTGCTGCGTGTGCAGCCAAATCTCGTACGGCTTCGCGTATTCGAACGTCGTGCGGTCGTTGTCGGAGCCGTCGCGCCCCACGAAGATCGTCAGCCCGGTCGAGAGGGTGTATTCCCGATACGGAAGCCTTGGCGCCGTTTCATCCTTCGCACCCTCTTTTGGTAGGAGCGATTCGATGTCGATCCGATACCGCTCGCGGGCCGACTCGAAATTCTGCGAAAGCTCCTCGTGCATCCGCCGAAGTTCGGCCAGTTCGACCCGGCTGATTTCGAGACGCCGCTGCAACAACTCCAGCCCCTCGCGCCCCTTGCGGTGCTTCTTGAAATACTCGTCGACATTCTCCGATGGCGACTGGGCCGGATCCAGTTTGATCGTCACCGCTTCGTGCGGATCGAGGAAGATATCCTCGACCGTAATTGACTCCATCCCGCGCTTAATCGAATCGAAATTGATCTGGAGCAGTTCGCCGAGTCGCTTGTACCGTTCGAAATCGGTGGCCTGCACAAGATCTCCCTCGACATTGGCGATCCTGCGTTCGAGGCGCTTGATTGCCCGGTTGACCGCCGACAGTACCGTCTTCTCTTCATCCGCCTGCTCGGTTGTCGTCTGGCGCACCGTGGTCATGTGGTACACCGCCAGCGACAGGCTCTTGAACTTCTCCTCCGGTTCGCCGGCCGACGCGAGCTTGAAGGGATAAACCTCCGGCCGTCCGGCCACTGTATGCAGGTATCCTGAGTCGGCACTGCGAAACCTGTTGGCGAGATCGCGCACTGTCCGCGCCAGTGCTCCCAATGAATCCGGCGTGCGATCCTCGCGGTCGATCCCCGCCCGGTGCACCGCCTCGATCGCCAGCGTGCGATTGAACCCGACAATGTTCTTCTGCAGGAGCATGATCGGGCTGCTCTCCGGCGATTCGTCGGCGAGCGCGATCAGATCATCAGCGGTGAGTTCGAACGGATCGAGCCCGCCGAACGGCTCCGGGGGCGTATAGGTTTCGCCGGGGTTGACATCCCGCTTGCGCAGCGTGCCGCGCACCGCCCCGTCGGCATCCACGAGCCAGAGATTCCCGTTCGCGCCGGTCGCCTCGACCACCACCTTTACTTCTGTCTCCCCCGCCCCAATCGTCAGAGTGAACAGCCGATCCAGCACCAGTTGTTCGACAGCTGTAACCGCTGCGCCGTCGAGCGCGAATATCGGCCAGGGTTTCTCACGGGTGTCGATTTTAACTTTCGACGCGGGAATCACGAACACGCCGTAGCCGTGCGGATGGTACAGAAACCCGAGCGCGACCCGGGTGTTGGGCCCCTTGACGAAGATATACGCGGCGCGGTCCTTCTTATAGAACTCGGTGGAGACAACGCGCCCGCCGGTTACTTCGCGGCGAAGTTCATCGACCAGGGCCAGTATGTGCAGTGCGGTTTGCATGGGGGAATATAGGTCGTCGCCGGGGCAGGGGCAAGCAGGACACGGCAAGACTCAGACCTGACGCTCAGACACTGTCATCCCGGGTTACGACCCGGGATCCAGTCCTTGTCTTGGTGCTACGGAAGTGCACGGCAAATGTCCTCATTGGCCGCGATGACTTGGAGCGGCACGAAGGCCGCCCCCTGCGGAGAGGAAGACACTACCGATGTCCGTAGAGGAGGGGCCGGCCTGGTCGGTTTCCGCGTTTCACTTCCGCGTGCTTTCCCCATCGTCACTTTCCACAGGGCCTTGTACGTAGCATGACCGTCGCGATCCTGACATTGACTTGCACCCACGTCGGGAATCCACGTTCACCAAAAAAGAAGAACCGGATCCCGCAGGAATCCGGTTCTCTCTGAGCTAGTGCGTCGTGGCGTCAAATGTTACACCGCCGACTTCGGCTTGTCCTCCGGCGCCTGCACGCCGTCCGGCTCCTTCTTCAGATTCTCATACCACTCCGGATGGTGCTCCTCGCACTCCTTCACCGTCATCTTACCCGTTAGCCAGGTAAACGACATCGGGTACTGCTCCGGATGGAAAATCACGAAGAAGAAGTGGAAGACGACAATCGCCAGTGTCGCCAGCCACGCTTCGTAGAGGTGAATCGTCTCGGAGACTTTCACCACCCACGACGGCAGGAACTGCGTCCAGAAGGTCGGGAACCACAGGACGAACCCGGTCAGGGCCATCACCACTGTACCCCACACCAGCGCCCAGTACTCGGCCTTTTCGGTGTAGTCGAACCGTCCGAAACGCGGCTTCTCCTTGGTCATGCCGAGGTGGTACTTGACATTCTGGACCATGTCCTTCAGGTCTTTCATGGTGAACCAGATCGCCTTCAGTTCCGTCCGCCCCTTGCGGAAGAGGAACAGGTACAGGCCGTGGTGCAGCGCGATGTAGCACAGGAGCACGGCCGCGATCCGGTGAAGCGTTCCGCGCACACCTTCGTCGATACGCAGGAAATTCAACATCGCCACCCACCAGGCATCCGGATACCGCAGGGCGAACCCGGTCAGCACCAGCGTGATGAACGTGATCGTCACCACCATGTGCTGGTAGATCATCGCCCCGGTGAACCGCTGCACGGTCGGCTGGCCCTTCATCTTCCGCTGCTTCTCGACCACAAACCGTCCGACAATGATCAGGTTGTGCAGGAGCATCCCGCCGATCGTGAGCACGATCAGCCAGATGTACACCGTCTCTACGATGTTGTCGAGCTTGTTTTCGCCGCCCGCCGCATACACCGCGTGGGTATAGCTCTGCGCGAATTCGGCGTTCGCCTGTGGATGGCACTGCTGGCAGGTCGTTGTCACGTTGTCCGGGTGAATCGACGAGGCTATGTTCGACTGCGGCAGGATTGCGTGGGCCTCGTGGCACGACACGCAGGTCGCCGCCTTGAGCGACCCGCCGCGCACCGCCAACCCGTGGTACGAATCCTGGTACGACGTGAACTGCCGCTCGCTCAAACCGTACTTCTCCACCATCTGCGGGTCCTGGTGGCACTTGCCGCACACATAGTCGGCGAGGTTCGCGTGGTTGACCGGCGAACCTTCCTTGTTGATCTCGAGAATCTCATGTTCGCCGTGGCAGTCCGAGCAGTTCGGCGAATCCAGAATGCCCGCCGCCAGCGCCTTGCCGTGAATCCCGCGCGCGTACTGGATATAGATATCGTTGTGGCACTTCGAACAGGTCTTCGGGATGTTCATCTTGTGCACGAGGGACCCCGGATCTGAGGCTTTTTTCAAGTCGTGCATCCCGTGACAGTCGTTGCACGAGGCCGCGGAGCCGATCCCCTTTTGAATTCCACGCGCGTGAATTCCCCGCATGTAGCGGTCGAACGAATCGGCCAGCCTGATATCCGGATCATCCTTCAGCGTCTGCTCGCTGTGGCAGTTACTGCACGTATAAGGCAGCTTTCCCGCCGAGGTCCACGCCTCCGGATTCGAATCCGAAAGAATATTGTGATGGTTGTGGCACGAGGCACAGGTCGCCGCTCTCGGGTTGTGCGCGTTGAAGTGCGCCGACGAAAGGTACAGCTCGGCGACATCACTGTGGCAGGTCCCGCAATCCACCGGCGCCAGCGAATCGGCATGGGGGTATTCCGAGCCGCCCGCCAGATCGGTATGGCAGTCCACACAGGTGAACCCGGCGTGCACCGAGGAATCGAGCGACGCCTGGGTTGCGAACATCGGAACCTCCTTGCCCGCATGATCCAAACCCGTCAGGCTCTCATCCGAGTGGCAGGAAAGGCAGGTCTCGTTGTCATCCTGGGCGAAAACCGCCGGCGTCAGCAGAATAGACGCCAGGACCACCAGTCCCAGGGCTTTCCGCCATCCGCCGCTTCCGTACATCATATTCGACCTCTCAGATCTATTTTGTGATATATTTCACGAAGTAATATATTCATTACTCTACTATCTCCAAGCGGAAAATCAACGGTACCCGAATATCTCCGCGTAAATGATGAGCAGAATTAGGATTATCCCGATCGTCAGGGCCACCGTCCCGAATATCTTCGCCGTCCGCACCATCACCGGCGGCAGCGGCTCGACCAGGTGATCCTTGATCTTCCGCGACGCCAGCAGTTCCTCGTACTCGCCCGGGCGGTCATTCTTGAGCTCCTCGACCGGCACCCGGCCGGTGAAAATCACCGTATCCATCGGGAATTTGTCCGGGCGGAAGTGCGTGTTGAAGAAGTGCACGGTGAAGATGAACGCCACCGCCAGCAGCGCTTCATCGGAGTGCACGATCTGGGCGACATTGATCACCCAGCCCGGCAGCAGCCGTGTGAAGATCTCGGGGAACCAGAGCATCAGCCCGGTCGTCCCGATGATCGCCACCCCCCAGAACACCGCGAAGTAGTCGAACTTCTCCCAGTACGTCCAGCGCCCGTAGCGGGGCCGTTCCCCCTTGCCCAGGAACCACTTGATCGTGGCCCCGAACTCCCGCAGATCGTTCATGTTCGGCAGCATCGAATTCTTGTCCAGCAGGAACTCGCGCCAGGTCTTGCGTTCTCGCCGCTTCTGCTGAATCAGATCCCAGATGTGAATCCCGAAATAGGCAAACGTCACAATCGCCGCCAGCCGGTGAATGTAGCTGGTCGACTCGAACCCGCCGAGCGCTTCGCTGATCCACTGCGCCCAGCCGAGGTACGAGAACTTCAGCACCATCCCCGTGACCGCCAGCGCCAGGAAGCTCGTCACCACCATGATGTGCAGCTTGCTGTGCAGCGGCTTGAACCGGCGGTACTCCATGCTCCCCTTGTACTGCCTGCGGAGCTGCTTGTGCTCTTTCATCATCTGCCACGACTTCGGCAGCCACATAATCGTGTGCGCCCCCGCCACCAGCAGTGTCCCCACCAGCAGCGTCGTCATGAACCAGAAGGCGTAGAACAGGATCGGGTACTTCGTCCGGTCGTGGTGCGTGGCGTGCGTCAGGTAGCCCGCGAACTGGCGGTGCGATCCCTTGTGGCACTGTCCGCACGTCTCCACGATATTCTCCCGCGCCAGGTGCGAGGTCGGATCGCTCGGCGGCAGGATGTCGTGCGAACCGTGGCAGTCGTAGCACTGCGCCGCCGCCACCCCGCCCAGATCCGACACCTTGCCGTGCACCGTCTCAAAGTAAGATTCGGTCACATCCTCGTGGCACTCGCCGCACTGCTTGCGCACCGTCAGGCGGAAATTCGCCTGGTCGGCCCGTGTGATCTGGTGCGACTGGTGGCAGTCGTAACACGTCGGCAGCTTCTTGTCCGTCTCAGTCACCGCCGCCGAGTGCACGCTCTGCTCAAACTTTTCGTATATGCCGTTGTGGCAGGTCGCGCACGTTTTGGGAATATTGGCCCGGTTCACGCTCGACCGCGGATCGGTCTGCGGCAGCACGTGGTGCGCCGTGTGGCAGCTCGTGCACATCGCCGTCGTCACCAGCCCGCTCTCAAGCAACCCCTTGCCGTGGATACTCTCGACATACTCGTCGATACGCTCGTGATTCTCGTTGATCCGCTTCGCCGCCGCCCCACCCGCCTGGTGGCACTGCGCGCAGAGCTTCGGCACGTTGGTCGGGAATGTCCTCGACTTCGGATTCCGGCGATCCAGCACCCCGTGCACGCCGTGGCAGTCGACACACTCCGGCGCTTCCGGATCCCCCTTGTCGGCCAGTACCCCGTGCGTGCTCTCCTTGTATACAGTCACCACTTCCGCATGGCACACCGAGCAGTCGACCCGGTTGACCACCGTCGCGCACGGACGCTCCTTGTGATTCGGCGTCACCCCGGTGTGACACTGCGCGCACGATGTCCCTCGGTGCACCGAGCTGTGCGCCTCGAGCGAATCGACATAGATCGAAATCGTCTCCCCGCCCCGCACCATCGTCAGGTTCTTCTTCCCGTGGCAGGCCAGGCACTCCCGGTCCGACATTCCCTCTTCATAACTCACCCGCCGGATCTCGTGCGGCGAATGGCAGTCGACACACACGGGCACGTTCCCCGGCTCCTTTTCCCACAGCTCGCCCCGGATCACCTTCTGGTGCACTTCCTCAATACGGCCGTGGCACTGACGGCACGTCGCGGCGATGTTATCCCGGTGAATGCTCGATTGCGGATCCATGTGATCACGAACATTGTGGGCCGTGTGGCAGTTGGAACACACCGCCGTCACAGTCAGCCCCTGTTTGAACAGGCCGATCCCGTGGATCGACTCGGAGTAGTGCTCGAGAATGCTGTCCTGCGGCACATCGTACCGCTGCGTGACCGGCGTCCCCTCCTTGTGGCACTCGCCGCACATGAAGGGAATGTTGAACTTCGTCACCTGCGACTTCGGGTTGTCCGCCGGCAACACTTCGTGTCCGCTGTGGCAGTCCCAGCAGCGCGGCGCCAGTTCGGCTCCCTCGTGTACCAGCTTGCCGTGCAGCGACCCGGCGTAGATCTTCGCAATATCATCATGGCATGAACCGCAATGCACACCGTCGCCGCCCGGGTCGGAGTCGGTCGGCGAAAGAATTCGGTGGTTGCCGTGGCAGTCCCAACACTGTGCGATCGGTCCATGCACGCTCTTAGCCAGCGCCGCGCCGGCTTCATGGCACATCCCGCAGTCAACCGGCTGCAGATCCTCGGCATGGGGGAAATCCTCGACCCCGTCGAGATCAGCGTGGCAGGAAATGCATTCGAGCCCCTCGTGCACCGTGCCCGTCAGCACTCCTTCGGCCACGTGCATCGACACCTCCGCACCCGCCCTCGTGCCCGTCAGGCTCTCGTCGGCGTGGCACATGAGGCAGGTCTCGTTATCCTGGGCCAGGACCGGCAGCGCCAGGAGCACTCCGGCCAGCAGCAGCAAAATCGCTCGGTGCTTCATATCTCTTGCGGCCGGCTCAATACCCTTGATCCGAGGTATGGCAGGCGGTGCAGTTCACTTCCTTCCACGCATCATCGATCTCTTCCGGATGCACAAACCCAAGCCCGGCCAGGCTCGTCTGCAGGCTGTCGATCTCCGCCGACGGCCCCTGAGCCACGATATAGTGGCACGTCTGGCAGTCGTTGGCAATCGTCTTCCCTTCGGCGCTCACCATCGAGGTATTGTGGCACCGGAAGCAGCCGTCGTTGACAAAGTGGCTCAGGTGATTCTCCCGAACCCGGTAATCGGTGTTCATCTCCGGAAAGAAATTCTGACTGTAGATTTGCTGGAGGACTGTTGATGCCCGGTTGAGTTCGTCGCGCAACGAGTCCGTAAGACCCGTGTAATTTTCTTCGTAGTAGCTTGCCAGTCCGGTTTCGATCGCCGCCAGCGCCGAATCCTTCGTCGCATACTGGGCATTGAGCAGATCGACACCCACCTGGCGGATATACGGCAGCCGTGTCGAGATCTCCCCCGCCCGCAGTGCCCGGTTGACCGCGGTCGCCGGCGGCGTGAACTGGTGCGACGGCCGGTTGTGGCAATCCATGCAGTCGAACATCCGCACCTCCACCTCAGGGTTTGACAGATCCGGCGTTTCGACCTCCTGGTTGACATACACCGTGGTGTCGCCGTTCAAATCCACCGCCCGCACCCAGGCGATCGTCTGGCGCTTGTCGTCGGTCGCGATATACTCAAGGCTCCGCTCCGACAACATGTGGTAGTGGATCCCCTCCAGCGAGCCCGACTCCTTCGGATTCCCGCCGCCGATCTTCACCCGAAGGCTGATCGTCCACGGCGAGTTCGCCTCGTCCGTCCGGTAGTAGGTCCGCGTGATCAGCTTGTCGCCGTAGAACTGCTGCGGCCAGTGGCAATGCTCGCAGGTTTCCCGCGCCGGGCGCAGGTTCACAATCGGCGTCTCGATCGGGCGCTCGTAGGTCGTGAACATGGTCGCCCACACCTGCCGCATGCCGTCGATCTTCGACTTGACCCAGAACGACGCCCCGGGGCCGATATGGCACTCCGCGCACGGCACCTTGGCGTGCGGCGAGTTATGGTATGTCACATACTGCGGCTCCATCACCGTGTGGCAGGTCTCCCCGCAGAACGTCACCGACTCGGTGGCCTCGTAGGCCTCGGTCCCGGCGAATACCACCACCAGTACGAGCACCGCCGTGAACCCCAGAAACAGCCAGAGGTTGCGAACGTACTTCGCGTCGGCCGGATCGATCGACAGGGTGAAACTGACATCCTCCCCCGCCCGTCGCGCATTCCCGATCTGGATACGCACCGAAATCAGGAAGATGACGACACCGATCAAAATCACGGCCGGCGCCAGCACGAACGCCACCAGCGACCGGTACATGTTTTCGTCGCCGGCGCTCAGATCAATCAGGACCAGAATGATAAACAGCGCCCCGCCGGCCAGCGCCAACGCGCCGCCGAGAGCCGCCAGTGGGTGCCCGAACAGTGTCCGTTTTGTGCGAGAATTCTTATTCATGCCATTTCATCATTGCTGCCGCAGCAGTGTTGGTTACAAATTTCACATGCGGCAACATAGCATAAGCGTCGGGCAAAATCAAGATAAGAGGGATCAGATTATCACCGAAATGTCACCCAAAACGCACCATTTCGGTCTTTTTTGTCCCGTCGGGGACAGAATCCGTCACCTTAACCGACGTATTGACAAACAGTTAGCCGGTCGGTCACGGTTGTGACCGACCGGCTCATAGTACCCTAGAAATTGAACCTGAATCCCGATCGGATCATGTAGAAACTACCCGATTCGTTCCCGAAAACATACCCTTCGTTGTCGGTCAGATCGGCCAATTCCCCATCAACCGTCAGCATTATCTGCGGGGTCAACTGGTACTCCATCCCCGCCGCTATCCGCAGCAGTTCGTAGTCAAGGTTGGAGTATTCGGACATTTCCTCAAACGAGAAATCCTGGTGCGCCAGCACCTGGACCCCATTGTAGAAGATCTCCTCTTCCGGCAGAATCCCTTCTTCAAGCGAGCCTTCCGCCAGATTGTAAGTCACCAGCCCGTTCAACCGCAGTTTCGCGGTCGCCGCCAGGCCGGCGCTCAGGTAGAACGTATGGGTGTTGGTCGTGTAATCGACCATCTGGTATTCCGAACCGTAGTGGAACGGCGCAATCACTGAATCCGAGGGCGAGCCTTGGACACTCACGGTGTCCGCAAAGAGGTGGCCAGCTCAGCCATCGAAGAGGGCGACTGAGACCGGCCCTCTTGACTTATAGTGATTGTATGTATACCCGACTGTCGCCGCCAGCTTGTCCGACGGCGTCAGATTGACATTCAGGTTCGGGATGAACGAGAAGTGGCTCACATCGAGGCTGTCCAGATCGGAGTTCTTGTCGTAGAACCCGCGCACCCCGATCGAAAGACCGACCTTCGGCGTCGCCTGCCAGTTGGAATTCCACTCGAACTGGTGGAAATCGGTCGGCTCGGTCGTGATCGCCTGATACCGCAGGTCTTCACGATCGTGGTAGAAGATGAACCCGAATGTCGCGCCCGTGCCGTTCCAGTCGCGGGCCAGGCTGTCCACGCCCGGATACTCGAAGAGCCCGCGTCCGGACACGAACGGGTCGGATGTCTTCTCGAAACGGTACTTCATCCTGGAGCTGTAGTTCAGGCCCTTACGGAATCGGGCTCCGATTTGCCCGATAAACCGCTTGGTCTGCAGCCCGTCATCGGCCACCGGGTAGTCGTCCCGGTCGATCATCTCGTAGCCGCCGAGCACGGACACCGTCCACCGCGGGTTGAGCCGGTGGATCACCTCGGCCGTCGCCCGGGCATGTGTCCGGTCGATCACCGAGTAACGGGTGTAGTCGAACTCGAGGTTCGCAAAGGCCGCTCCGCCGGGGCGACCCGCGCGATAGGTCGGCAGATCGATAAACGGATCGTCCGCCTCCTGCCGCGCCGCGTACACTTTCGCCACCAGCCGCGTCTGATCGCCGAGCGGATGCGAGTAGTTGATTGTCCCGGTCACCGCATCGCTCGAGAGGTCGGTCTCCTGGTTCTCCGTGCGAGCGTACCCGAGCGCCGTCGAGAACCGCCCCTTGCCCAGGTTACCCTTGAACCGCACCCGGTGCGACATCTTCTCCGTCTGCGGCAGCGCATTCACCCGCAGCGTCGTATCCTCGTACGCCTGCCGCGAGTCGAACTCCGCTTCCGTCCCGGCGTTCGTGATCGCCGTCGGGTGCTTGGCATCATCATAGGGCGCGTAGGCGTCCGGCGCGTCGGACTTGAACTGGCGGTACCCGAAGCGGTAGCCGATCGTCTTGTCCTCGGTCAGATCCGCCTGAAGTCCCAGTTCCAGGTTGTGCGTCGTGTTCTGCACCTGGCGCGTGCGGGACTCCGCATGGCAGCTGAAGCAGTGCGACACCGAACGCGACTGGTCGGTTCCCTCGCGCAGGATCATCCGGTGCGCCGCCACCATGTGCACGTTGCCGCGCTCCGACAGGAGCACGTCGAACGTGCTCAGCACTTCCTGGCGGTGGATGTTGTAATCCGCTCCCGGATCGAGAATTTCGTGCGTGAGCATCTTTCCGCCGGGAGCGCCGTTGATCGCCTCCCGCGCAGCCAGGTTCGAAAGCAGATCCTGGCCAAGCTGGTGCACCAGCGACCGGTACTGGAAACTGGCCGCCAGACGGTTCCCCGTCGTGACATTCACCTGCCCCAGGATATTCTTCTCGTCAAAGAAGTGGCCGTTCAGCGAGAACAGCGTGCTCCCCCGGCGCGACAGCAGGTCGAGCCGAAATTCGCCGAACACGTTGTCGTCGATCAGGCGGTACTCCCCGACCTTCTTGGCGTAGTCGTTGAAATCCGTGTAGTGGCCGCCCAGCCACAACGAGTAGCGATCGAACGCGGTCGTGTCGGTCTGGGCGCCGACAGACACTGCGCACAAGGTCAGGGCAACCGCGATCATCAGTACATAACGCTTCATCGGTTCCTCCTACCTTGTGAGGGCGTTGCCGCCGGTTGAGATCGTTTGCGACGGCAGGTCGCTGCCGTGCACCGCCGTGTGGCACTGCGAGCACTTGGTCAGCATGCCGCTCTTCCAGGCGCCCAACGTCGACTCGGTCACGCGGTCGGGCTCGGCCGGCGGGATAAACGTCCCCTCGACCCCCTCCACTGTCGCGTGGAAGTGCATCGAGTGACAGTTCAGGCACAGCGCCGGCTCCGATTGCTTGAGCAGGTTGTCCGCTACCGTCCCGTGAGGCGAATGGCAGATCATGCAGTCCTCCTGCACCGGGGCGTGCTCGTACACGAACGGCCCCTCCTTCTCCGCGTGGCACGAGTAGCACAACTCGCCCGCTGTCTGATCCTCGACAAACATCGTCTCACCGCCGTGCACGTTGTGGCAGTCGCGGCAGGTCAGTTTGCCTTCGGCAATCGGGTGATGCGACGGCATAAACGTCGACGCCCGCACTTCCGAGTGACACCCGAAACACATCTCGGTTTCCGATGTCTTTTCGGCCGTGTAGTCGGCGTGAATCGTGTGGCACGAGGCGCATTTCACCCCGGCCGTGTTGTGCGCGCTGAATGCCCATTCATCGAACTGATGCCCTTTGTGGCAGTTCAGGCACAAGAACGACGACCCGAACTGATCCATCTTGGCCGGATTCAGTATGTCTTTCGGATCGCCCGAATTGAGATGATCGACCGCCGAACCGTGACATTTTTCACAACTCGCCTCCGCCAGGTCGGCATCCTGCGAGAAGTACACCCCGTGGGGAGTTTTGTGAAATGTTTCACTAAGTTCGTGACAGTCCGCGCAGGCGCTGTTGGCAACGCCCGCCGATAGGTTACCGGCAAAGAAAAGCCCGAACGACGGCACTGCCAGAAGCAGCACAAGACGCATCGCCCGGCCTTCTCCTTTCAGGAAGCAACCCATGGGACCTCCTCTGAGTGGTGCATGCTGTATAGAGCCAGTTGTAGCAACTTCTTAAACTGATTCAGTCGTCAGCCCCCGAACGTAAATGGGCACATTGTTCGCAATCGTCTCTTCCGGCCGGTACACCTTGCCGTAAAACCCCCGCCACAGCGTGAACGACAGCGCACAATCAAACACCATCCCGACAAAGCATCGCGCCGTAATCTCGTTATTCTTCTTCACGATCTTCCCCTCTGCGTATAGACGGTCCAAGTGCCCGACCAGGAACTTCACGTACGCCCCTCGCAGTACCGTGAACACCTGCTTCGCCTTCGCATGGCCGTTGAGCGCCGAAAAAAGCAGCAACCGGTAGGTGTCAGCGTTGCGCGTGTAGTACTCCACCACATGCTCCGCCAATCCCGACAGCACCTCCTCGAGCCCCGCCGATCTGCTCACACTGGCGAAAAACGCCTCCGAATTAAGCCGCGCCGCCAGCGTCTCCAGCACCGCCTCGTACAATGCTTCCTTCGAGGCATAATGACGGTACAGCGCCGGCTCGGTGATGCCGCACTCAGTCGCAAGCATCTTCATCGTCATCCCCCCGTACCCCTGCTCGGCAAACAGCCGCGTCGCCCCGTCGAGGATTTGCGCTTTTCGGTCTGTTCCAGTCGCCATACCATACCCCTATGTTAGTTATCGCTAACTAACAGTTCTTATCGGAAACCGTCAAGCAAAAAGCTACCATTCACCCCACTTTTTTGTGAACCTTTTCACGAAAACAGGTACAACTTAGTGGTGTTTCGCTAAGATATTCTCCTGCAACCACCTTTGCCTTCCCCGGCAGATCTTGCCACCGGATGGAACCGTTCCTTCCCCCTAAACCTCTTGGCAACGTCAGCCCCCTGTATATATAATTGTGCGGCTCCCGTGCCCGGCCGATGCCCTCGTCGCCCGACCAGGCCGCTGCCTGTGAGCGGACTCGAGGGGTGACGCCGAGTAGGTCGGTGTTCCGAGGGACCAACGGTCCCGAGAAACCCGACTTGATGACGCTGCATTGAATGGAAGGTAGGTCAAGCACGGCTCTGCGTGCTTGACTTTTCGGCCGTCACCCTGAGCGTAGTCGAAGGGTGGCGGAAGCCGAAGGGTGAGCGAAACGGGTCGCCCACGGCGTGCTCCCGGATCTCGAGATACGACACTGCCCTCGTCACCCTGAGCGTAGTCGAAGGGTGACAACAGGCAATGCTGAAACATGACGAACAACAACTAACGATACCAACGAGGTACCCATGTCCGACCTTGTAACCCGCCTCCTCCCGGAGGTCAACGAAATCAAAGACCCCGGGCTCCGCCAGAAAACCATCGCCTGCTGGGAAGACGCCATCAAATTCCGCGGCTGGACCGAAGACCTCCTGCGCAACATCCCCTTCACGCTGTTGGCGCAGAACGTCAAGATCACCTTCATCGACCACGTCCGCGCTGTCTGCCGCATGTGCCTCGCCTGCGACGACGTCCTCATCGCCATCCACGGCGACCGCCGCACCCGAGTCAACCGCGACTTCCTCATCGCCGGCGCGCTTTTGGCCGATGTCGGCAAGCTGATGGAATTTGAAATCGTCGATGGTCAGCCGAAGAAGTCCGACTACGGCAAACACATCCGCCACCCGTTCTCCGGCGTCGGCCTCGCTTTCAAACACGGCGTGCCGTCGGAAGTGATGCACATCATCGCCACCCACAGCAAAGAAGGCGAAGGGGAAAAACGCCTCCCCGAGAGCATCATCTTCCACCATTGCGACTTCATTGATTTTGATCTGGTGAAGTAGAACGTGTTCTCAGTGGCCCACTATTTATGGTGGGCAAGATTGTCGACCGGAGAAGAACCAAGTATCGTAGTGCCACGGCCAAAAAACGAATTATATTTTGGCAGTTATTTGATGACGGACAGGAGGAAACATGCCGAGCTGCTTCTATTGCGGATCTAGTGCTCATCAAGTATATGGCTGCCCTACACGCGCGGTTAGGTCCGTGGGAACACTAGTGGGGAAGCTTTCTAAACAGGCAAACGCGGACAATTCTTTCCTGTACTCCCAGCTGGAACAAATTGCTATTGAATCACGGGCTACTACTGAGGCTATTCGCGACTTGACTGACGTACTGTGCTTCGAATTTGCCGCAATCCGAGAACAAGTTGATACTTTAATTGGCATCGCCCTTCATCCCATAGCTGTTGCCGCCAGAGATCATTACAATATCGGCTATACGTGCCTTCAAAGAAGCAGGTTAGATCGCCGGATGGCGAGTGAGGCCATAAGAAAGCTCCAAGAGGCGCGCCAAATCGATCCATCATTCTACCGAACATATATAGCGCTGGGATACGCATATGTCGAGACTCATGAACTTGAAATAGCCAAAGACACGTTTCACTTGGGCATGGTGGCCGCAGAAACAAAGCTTCAACAGGCTCAAGCTTTACTGCTTGAGGGACGGTGCTCTGCGAGCTTAGGAAGGCAAGAAGAAGCACTTTCTTTGTACAGTGAAGCTCTTTCTCATTTTGCAGCATTTGCCGAAGCGCATTACTACAGCGCCACAGCAATTGCGTCCCAGGGACGATCGTGTTCCGAGGACTGTCTTTCGAGAGTGAAGCAGCATTTGCGTGAGGCCATCGAAGTCTATCCGTTGTTTTATGCAAAGGCGCTCGTGGACCCGGAGTTGCTACCAGTTCGTGACTCGGCCAATCTCGCTTTGCGGGAATTACACGATCAGAAGAGAGCAATTCTGAGGCAGAGCCACAGAGACCTCTCTACAGCTATGAGTGACTTAAGGAAAAGGGGTGCCGACAAATGGATAGGAGAACGATTTGGCCATATCTATGATCAGCTCATGTCGCTAAGAGATCAGCCGCCAGATTCTTATATCACAACTGTTCATAAGACACAGGAGTTGGAGAGATTTGAAAAAACTTGGCAAGCTTGAGGAGCTTCTGACGTTGGGGGCGAAGAACGCCAAGAGCCAGCGTGAGGAGCGAGGCAAAACCTTTGGGCGGATCCTTGCAGTCTTCTTTGGTATTGGCGGTAGCGTACAAGGATGCCTTGAATGTCTGGGAACTGCAGAGGTCAACAGGCATGCCGGCGATCATTCATGGTCAGCGATTTTTGAGCCATTCGGGGTCTTCATTGCTTGGGTAATTGGGTGTATCATTGCTGGTTGGCTCCTAGGCTACCTGATCGGATCTATCGGAAAGTGAGGAGTTCCAGTGGCACCTTGCCAATGTCAAGCGCGTGAGAGGAGTTGAACTTCGAGGTCAAGAGGTAAACAACAGATTGAAGTCAAATCCCCGGGATTCGGCACCAATGCTACTGAATGACAACTGTGGAGTCCTCAGTAACGAGGAGGAAGGTGTTCGTGAAGCAGGTGGGCAAGCACGGACAAACGAGTTTGTCCATGGCGCATAGTCAATTGGGAGATATTGCCTCGCGACGCTCATAATGGCGGTCGCTCTCCGCACAACTGCAGCTCCTCTCCGCTATGTGAGGACAGCGACGGGAGCGCAGGGGCGGGACACTGCCCTACTCAGGGATTATTTGCCTCAGGAGTCGGTTTCAGCAGCCTTCGATTACGAGGCCGTCGCAGTAGTACGGCTTGTCTTGGGAGCTTTCGTAATAGAAATGGCCGCGGGTGGGCCCGAGAAGGCGGGTTTTTCGGATCGCGGTGCGGAGGAGTTGCAATTTGGATTTAAAGCGTCGATTATGACGGTTGAGTGTAACGAGGGACGGCGCGTGGGGGCCGGGTTCGGGGCGGCGGAGAGGTTACAGGGGTTCACACGATGTTCTATACGTCGCGGCCGGAGGAACTCCGGGCATATTTTCGCGACGAGCTCGGCTATCGGGCGACCGATGTCAGCGGGGGGGCTGACTTTCGAAGCGCCGGAAGCTGATATGGGGTGCCATCCGGTGGATCTCTCACAGAGGAATGTCTCGGGGCAGCACTACATTTCGTCTTACTGCGACGATATTCACCGGACAGTCGTAGAGTTGCAGGGGCGCGCGGTGGAATTTATCGACGAGGTTGAGGACCGCGGGTACGGGTGGGTGCTTCATTTCGTGATGGCGGGGGTGTGCGGGTGGAGTTGTAGCAGCCGAAGTATGAGAAGCGGTTTGAGTGAAGGGTGGATATGGGGCCGGGGGATCCCACTGAAAGCGGTAGGGCAGCACATTGTTGGGCAGGAGACCCCGAGGCTCCTGCCACTAACCGGCTGCGACGTATGGGCCTGCTATGCTGTGACGTATAGATACCGTCATCCCGGCTCCGACCCGGGATCCAGTCCCGGTCTTTGCCTTTGTGCCACGGACACGCAGAGCGTGTCCGTGCGTCCCTATCACATCTATCGCATCTACCCCTTGAACTATCCACCGATTACTGACTATATTGTCCCCGTAGGTCAGCACGTAGCACGTAGGTCGGGTTCCGAGGCGCTCCGCGCCGAGAAACCCGACTTGACGACGCTGACTTTAATGGATGGTAGGTCAAGCACGGCTCTGCGTGCTTGACTGGTTGAATAAAACGCTCTCTTGAATGTCAGGCTCCTCGGAATCCGACATTGACCTGGATAAACCTGTCGGTATTGGCTGAGTACCCCACAGCTTGCTGTGGGATCTCCCGATCCGACCCTGACCGCGTCACCCTTCGACTACGCTCAGGGTGACGAAAAGACCCGAAAGAATATTACGACCGTCGCAAGCGGAGAACCCATATGCCCCAGCAAAACCTCGTCGAGAAAATCGCCCAGCTCTACGCCGTCGGCCTCGAACCCAACCACGTCGTCCGCGCTGGCGACTACCTCTCCATCAAACCGGCCCACGTCATGACCCACGACAACACCGGCGCCGTCATTCCCAAATTCGCCTCGATCGGCGCCTCGAAAATCGCCAACCCCCGCCAGCCGGTGTTCACATTAGACCATAACGTCCAGGACACCACCGACACCAACCTCGCCAAATACAAGAAGATCGAGGCCTTCGCCGCCACCCACGGCATCGATTTCTACCCCGCCGGCCGCGGCATCGGCCACCAGATCATGTGCGAGGAAGGCTACGCCTGGCCCGGCACCATGGTCGTCGCCTCCGACAGCCACTCCAACATGTACGGCGGCCTCGGCTGCCTCGGCACCCCGATCGTCCGCACCGATGCCGCCGCGATCTGGG
>JBGSIV010000060.1:0-11931 GCA_041742355.1 Candidatus Zixiibacteriota bacterium | reverse complement strand
GGCGGTCGGCGAGGCGAATTTCACGCATGGTTGGCTGCCTCCTGTCGGGTCTCCGCACTGCGGCCGATCAGGTCGCGCACCGGCGTGTCCCATCCGGCATAGAGCAGATGCGCCACGGCCTCGCGATCACGCAGCCGATGCGAAGTGCCCCCTTCGGGCTGGCGGAACCCGCGCCGTCGACCGGATCGGATGTCCGGCCAATATTCGCGGAAGAGCTGTTCAAGGGACCCGGTCAGCTTTTCGTAGCTCGTCTGCAGAGTCTCAGATCCGTCAAAGTCAACTAGCCGTTGAGCCAGAAGCAGGCCGGTGTCAATGCCAGGGTCGATCTGGTGGATCGTCACGCCCTTGGGGGTGTTCTCGATCCAGCTCCACAGGTTTGGGTCAGCACCACGGTTCCACGGCAAGTGCGAGATGTGGAGGTTGATCGCCCTATTCGGAAATAGCCCCAGCAGATCATCCTTCAGGATATAGCGGTAGCCAAAGCTGACGATCCAGTCAGCGCCGATGATCTCCTGGCTGTCGGCAGTCAGTTTATGCTCGATGCGCACCACCCGGTCGCCCAGCGACTGCAGATAGGCGATAAAGGCTGGACGATCCGGCCCGAGGTACAGGATGTTCATACAGGAGCCTCCTGTGCTTGCATTTCGTAGAGGGCTCGTACCACCCTCGATGTGCCAAGGCCATCGACAAGGCTGGACGCGCGCTCGCTCATCGATGACAGCCGAGCCGGGGCCGTGAGGAGCTCTCCAACTGCCTCCATCAACCGGGGCCCGGAGACATCCGACGGCTCTCCCAGGTACACCGCCGCTCCCGCACGGGCAACCTGTTCGGCTATGGAGATTTGATTTTCGGCCACAGCGGTGATGATCGTTGGAAGGCCCATACAGCAGCGTTCCCAGGTGGTCGTTCCGCCGGCGCCGAGCGCCAGGTCAGCCTCGGCCATGAGCCGGGCCATGTCGGACACGTTTTCGCGGACTTTGAAACGGGCATCGTCTGCCGCCACTTTGTGGATGTACTCGCGCTGAGCATTTGCAGGCCCGACTATAACAGTGATTTGCAGATTGGGGTAGTTTAGGGTCTGCAGTGCGGTCATCGCCTTGACTGTTTCGTTAGTGGCGTCCACGCCCCCGTAAAAGACGAGAATTCGTTGGACCTCAAACCGGCTATGCGATGCGCCCAAGCGGGTCCGGTGGAATTCCTCCCGCAGAAGGGCAAACCGCGGACCATTCAGGAGCCGGCAGTCTGCCGGAACAAGGCGCAGGTACCGAACCGCTGTGTCAGTCTGCAGGTTCTGGTCGAGTAGGGCGCTGCAAGTGTGGCGACGATTGGCCAGATCATCGATGACCAAGATACCGCCTACAGACGGTCTGAGCAGACTCTCCCAGGATTCATCCAAACCATAGTGGTCGACAACGAGGCGATCCACAGATCCGCACGACTGCACAACGTCCCGCGTCTGCACAGCATCGGTCGCCTGTTCGACCCCCAGCCAGCCCTCGTACAGATTCGCAGACGACGTCTTCACACCAGTACAACGGGGAAGCAGCCGAACGTCAAAACGGTTGTCCGCGATTTCCGATGCAATGTTACCCGAGTGGTCACGACAAACAAACGTCACCGTCGCCCCGCAGTTCCTCAAGGCGTTAGCAAACGTCAGGCAGCGCGTCACGTGACCGGTGCCGATCGCAGAAGAAGAGTCTGTCCGGATGACAACTCTCATTGGCCGTACACCTTCTGCTCGACATGAGCGTTAATCGCAGTCCACTCCGGGTGCTCGGCTAGCATTCGGAGGCAATCTTCGAGGGCAAAGTCCGGCTTTCGAACGTACAGATGTTCCAGCATGAGCCGGATTAGATGGAAATCTTCAGGGGTGTCGACTGTCCAGCGCAGCCGGCTCAGATCGACGTTGTGGGCAATATTCAGCAGATTGAAGCGCTCCGGATGGTGATACAGGAACGGTGTGACATGTTCCCGTTCCGGGGCGTCGACGGCTTCGAAGTGTGCTGCCGTGAGCGCGGCGAGCGAAAAGACCTCGCAGTCCAACCCACGGGGGTAGGTCCTGGTCAGTGTATTCGATGCGTAGTCAATCGCCGGGTCCGCCGACGCGAATTCGGCAATAACCCGATCGATCACAGCCGGATCTATCATCGGGCAGTCTGATGTCACCCGGACCACGGTCGTTGCGCCATGTTCGAGTGCGGCGCCATAGTACCTGGACAGCACATCATCCTCGGAGCCCCGGAAGGCCTGGATGCCGTTTCCCGCACAGAAATCCACGACTGGCTCGTCGGTGGCGTTGGTCGTCGTTGCGATGACTACTTCATGAGCTTCGCGCACGCGGCGCAGCCGATCAATCTGGTAAGCGAGCAGCGGACGCCCGAGCACTTCCCGCAAGATCTTCCCCGGTAGCCGGGTCGAGGTCATGCGAGCCTGCACTATGATGACTGTCTTCATGGCCGCCCTCTCAGGATGTCTTCCAGCGAGGCCACAACGTATTCGATATCCTCATCCGAGAGGTCCGGGTACATCGGCAGACTCAGCGCCTGCTCGTAGTAAGACTCAGCCTGCGGGTACATCCCGGAAGTGAATCCGTACAGCTTCCGATAGTATGGTTGCAGGTGGATCGGGATGTAGTGCACCTGGCTGCCTATGCCCCGGGCGCGGAGGTCATTCATCACCTGTGCTCGCGAAATCCCGAACGCTGTGAAGTCGATTCTCACGACGAAGAGGTGCCAGGCATTCATCCTCCCGGGAACTTGAGTCAACACCTGCAATTCCTGTTCGTCAAAACGCTTGGTGAAGTGCGAGACATACTGCTCGGCAATTTCACGGCGCCGCATCAGCGATCGATCCAGGCGCTGGAGCTGGCTCAGGCCGAGCGCGGACTGAATATCGGTCAGGCGGTAATTGTAGCCGAGTTCCTGCAGCTCATAGTACCATGGGTTCACTCTGCCGTCGGCCGCGAGCGCCAGATCCGATTGTAGAAGGTCTTCCTTCTGCATGCCGTGATTGCGATAGAGGCGGAGACGCTCGGCCAGAGTGTCGTCGTTCGTGGCCACCGCGCCCCCCTCCCCCATTGCAACGTGTTTAACGGGATGGAAGGAGAAGACCGTAAGCTCGCTGTGTTCGTTGGATCCGAGCGTTATCGGCTCATTGTCATAGAGGTAGGTTGCACCTAGCGCATGGCAGGCGTCATCAACCACAGCCGCTCCGTGGCCACGAGCCATGCGGGCTATAGCAGGGAGGTCGGCCGGCTGCCCGGCAAAGTCGACGGGGATAATGGCCTTGATCCGGTGCGCCCGATCTTCCGCCAGGACTCGCTCGATCTCCGACGGATCGATGAGACCGGTGGATTGATCGATATCAGCAAACTCAATATCGGCGCCAGTGTACCGGGCGCAATTGGCATCTGCCAGAAAAGTGACCGGCGTGGTAAGGATGCAGTCACCCGACCTGATCCCCAGGGCCATCATGGCTAAATGCAGCGCGGCAGTTCCATTTATGCAGGCTATCACATGTCTGGCGCTCACCCTGCGAGCGAGAGCGCCTTCGAACGCTGTGATAGCCGGTCCCTGAGTGAGCCATTCGGACTGAAGGACGGCCGTGACGGCCGCGATGTCCTCAGCAGTTATGGACTGTCTGCCGTACGGAAGAAACCTCGTTGGTTTGGTCAGCGTCGAGATCGTCATGACGGGAAGTCCCTTTCCCGGTACTGGTTTCGAGTGACAGGGCGGCCGCCTGGCGTCGTGCCTGAAGCGAAGCCGCTTGATATAACTCCTCAATTGATCCCATCGGGCAGGCTTCAGTCTTACCTGTAATTGGAGCCGGTTCCGCAGAACCGAACGTCGGATCCACGTGAGTCCGGATCAGCCGCCGCAGATCGCCGGCCGTGAGCCACTCGGTGTTCGAGCCACTTGAGTAGCTGAATCCTTCAGCACACCGTCGGCCATTGTATGTCTCCATATACCGGTTCACATCCCACAGCCGGACCGAGGGCAAAATCACGTAGTAGTCGTCAAATTCGAGGCTGTTCAGGGCATCGGTCTCGGTAATCATCTCTTCGTGCAGCTTCTCCCCTGGCCGGATGCCGACCAGTTCGTAGCTCGCATCAGGGGCAATGGCTCGGGCTACATCGAGAATGCGGTAACTCGGGATCTTCGGTACGAATATCTCTCCGCCCCACATGTGTGTGAGGGCAGTCATCACCAGCGCCACACCTTCCTGGAGCGTGATATTGAACCGGGTCATGCGCGTGTCGGTGATCGGCAGATGTCTCTCGCGGCTTTTCTCGAGAAAGAACGGGATCACGCTGCCGCGGCTGCCCATGACATTGCCGTAGCGCACAACCGAGAGCTTCACGTTGCGGGCGCCCTTGTGATTATTGGCCGAGACGAACAGCTTGTCCGAGCAGAGCTTGGTCGCACCGTAGAGGTTGATTGGCGCCGCAGCCTTGTCGGTAGATAGAGCGACGACTTTCTGCACATTCCGCTCGATCGCCGTATCGATCACATTCTGGGCGCCAAGAACGTTCGTTTTGATCGCTTCAAAGGGATTGTATTCGCAGGCCGGAACCTGCTTGAGTGCGGCGGCATGCACGACCACATCCACACCTTCCATTGCCCGATAGAGGCGCTCCCTATCCCGAACATCACCGATGAAGAATCGCATCTGAGGGTACTTCTGCTCTGGAAACTGCTGACGCATCTCAAACTGCTTCAGTTCGTCGCGCGAAAACACCGCAACCCGGCGAACCTGCGGATGCTTGGCGAGGACGGTCTCCACGAACTTCTTGCCGAAAGAGCCGGTACCGCCGGTGATAAGGATGGACTTCCCTGTTAGCATAATGCCTTCCCTGAGGTTTGTCCTGGGTCGGACGTACGAGTCGACAAGGGTACGCAGCCGACCGCGTCCTCACGCAGAGACAACGCTCCGCGGTCGGACTTTGAATGACTTTGGCTCTCTTTGTGCTGCTGGTTTTCCATATCCCTCGTCCGGGCATACGATGAGCCCGTCACACTCCCGGCATAAACAAGACTCGTGCCAAATTCAACAGGGATTCATGCTTCTATTGATACTTAAGAAGATAGAAGACGGAATAGGCCCCTCCCGCGTCGCCATCGCCTCATAACGCAGGGCTATTCAGGGAAACATTTTCCGGAGTATTCGGGAGGATTATTCCACGTGAGCGACCTAGTCATCCACCCGAAATGGCGAAGCCGGGTCCATTTCGTGGCGTATTTCGTCGACCGGGTGAACTCGCCCCTGACCGGCATAGAGCCGGTTAGGTGCGTTAAAGACGATGCCGTCGACCGTGCCGACGTTTTTGTACGCGTGGACAATCCCTGGAGGCACAATCACCAGTGCAGGGCACCCCTCACCGAACTCTGCCCGGAAATGCACGCCGTGAGTTCGCGATGACAACCGGTTGTCCCAGAGATAGAGCCGGAACGTCGATGGTCCCAGAAAGCAGAACAGATCGGCCTGCTCGATATGCTCGTGCGGCCCCCGCGCAATGCCCGGACGGGTCATTGAAATGTAGCTCATAGCAGGATGAAATTCACTTGGCAGTTCATCATGGCGAAACAGCTCGGTCAGCCAGCCCCGGGAGTCATCGAAGCGGCTGAGCTCTCGAATAATGATGCCCTCGATATCACACTGCATGGAGCAACCCTTCTTCTTGAGCGGAAAGGAACTCGGCGAGAGCCTCGCGCCAGTGGCGCATGATATTTCCCCCGAGGCGCTTCAATTCCGCGTTCTCGAGTGAAGAGTTGGCCGGGCGCGGCGCGGGGCGAGGAAACTGGGCGGTCGTGCACGGAGCGACCTCCACCGGCATGCCCAACTCGGTGAAGATACTCACCGCAAAGTCGTACCAGGAGCATTCTCCTTCCGCCGTGCAGTGAAACAGGCCCGTCTGCGGACGTGCCAGAAAGACCTCCGTCTGGCGCGCGATGTCAAACGTCCAGCTTGGATTCCCGATCTGGTCGTTGACCACACGGATCGGTTCAACCACCTCTCCCCGCTCCCTTCTTCGCAGCTGCTCCTGACCCAACCGGATCATCGTCTTGACGAAATTGTGGCCGTAGCGACCGTAAACCCACGCCAGGCGAAGGATTGTGTAACTGTCGAGCACCGCCTTCACGTGCCCTTCTCCCTCCAGCTTGCTGCGCCCGTAGACGGTCTTCGGATCGGGCGAATCCGATTCCACGTACGGCGTCTGCTGGGCGCCATCGAAGACGTAGTCAGTCGAATAGAAGATCAACCGGGCGCCGGCCTTGCGGCAGTAGTGGGCGATGTACTCCACCGCCCGGGCATTCACCAGCATCGCCCGATCAGGCTCCGCCTCGCACCGATCGACCTCGGTGAACGCAGCGGTATGGAGAACGACATTTGGTGTATGGATTCCGATCATTTCACGGACGTGATCGGGGTTGGTGATATCGAACTGGTCGACATCGACGCCAACCACAGAATAACGTGGGCTGAGTATCTCGACCAGATCGGTTCCCAACTGACCCCTTGCGCCGGTAACGAGAATCCTGTCATTCACCATTCACCTCGCGCACAACCTCGCGGAGGTACTGCTTGTACGAGTTATCGGGAATTAAACTGAGCAGCGCGTCCATCTGGCTGCGGTTGATATAACGCATGCGGTAGGCAATTTCCTCAACGCAGGCGATCTTCTGCCCCTGGCGCTTCTCGATCGTCGCGATGAAATTGCCGGCATCGAGCAGGCTTTCGTGCGTTCCGGTGTCAAGCCAGGCGATTCCCCTGCCGAGCTTGACGACCTTCAACCGACCCTGCCTGAGGTAGCAGTTGTTGACGTCAGTGATCTCTAGTTCACCCCGAGGCGATGGCACGAGCGACTTTGCGATCTTCACAACGTCGGAATCGTAAAGGTAGAGCCCGGTGACCGCATAGTTGGACTTCGGAACCGCTGGCTTTTCCTCGATAGTCAGCGCGTTCCCCTCATGGTCGAATTCGACCACGCCATACCGCTGGGGATCCTTCACGTAGTAACCGAAGACTACTGCCCCACCGGTAAACGCGCGCACTCCACGCAGGAAATCATACACGCCGTAGAAGACGTTGTCACCGAGAATGAGCGATACATTATCGTCGCCGATAAACTCTTCGCCGAGGATAAATGCCTGGGCGATCCCTTCCGGGCGTTCCTGCACTTTGTAATCGATAGAGATCCCGAGATTGCGGCCGTCGCCGAGAAGATCCCGGAATTTGGGGGTATCGAGCGGAGTCGAGATGATCAGGATCTCGGTCACACCAAACAGCATGAGGGTGGACAGCGGGTAGTAGATCATCGGCTTGTCATAAATTGGCATAAGCTGCTTGCATGCCACCTGCGTAACCGGGTACAGCCGCGATCCTGCGCCACCCGCCAAGATGATTCCCTTGCGAACTCCCGTTCTCATCGTGTCTCCATGTCAGCGTCCGGCATACATGTCCTCATAGTATTTCAGGTACTGGCCCGTAATGCAGTCGGCCAGCCATTCCGGGTTGTCCAGGTACCACTGAATCGTGCGGCGCAGGCCTTCGGCAAACGTCACCGACGGCCGCCAGCCGAGCGTCCGTTCGATCTTCGAAGCGTTTATGGCATACCGCCGGTCATGTCCCAGTCGGTCGGTCACAAACGTGATCAATCCCTCGCTGGGGCCCCCGCCGAGGAGATCGTCCATCGTCCGGCAGATTAGCCGCACCAACTCGATATTCTCGATTTCGTTGTGTCCGCCGACATTGTAGGTTTCTCCGGCCTGTCCCTCGTGAAACACGAGGTCGAGCGCGCGGCAGTGATCTTCGACATAGAGCCAGTCCCGGACATTTCGCCCGTCGCCGTATACCGGCAGGGGCAGCCCCTCCATCGCATTACGGATCATGAGCGGGATGAGTTTCTCCGGGAATTGGAACGGCCCGTAGTTGTTCGAGCAGTTGGTTGTGACAACATTGAGGCCGTAGGTTTCACGGTAAGAGCGGACCAGGTGGTCGCTCGATGCTTTCGAAGCCGAGTACGGGGAGTTGGGACGGTAAGGGGTCTCCTCGGTGAAGAAGCCGGTTGGTCCAAGAGAGCCGAAAACTTCATCAGTCGATACATGGTGGAAGCGGATGGCATCGGTTCCGTTGCGCTGGGCCTTTTTGCGCGCCAACTCCAGAAGATTAAACGTCCCAACGATGTTGGTTTGGACGAACGTCGACGGCCCCGTGATCGAGCGGTCGACATGGGATTCGGCGGCCAGGTGAATGATGCCGTCCGGATCGTGGTGGGCGAATGCAGCCGCGAGGCTATCGAAATCGGTAATGTCGACTCGCTCGAAGCGGTAGTTTGGGGCCTTCTCTATAGCGCGGAGATTGGACAGGTTGCCCGCGTAGGTGAGGCAGTCGAGGTTAACCCAAAGATACCTGGGGTACTTTGGAACAAGCTGCAGAAGCAGATTTGACCCGATAAAACCTGCTCCCCCGGTAACATAGATAGTGCGCTGGAAATTCGTATTGGCCATAGCTGAGGTGAGTCTTTCGCCTTCTTCTCCTTGGTACCACCCCACACGAGGAGAAACAACAAAAAAAAACGAGGTGTTACCCTCGCTTGAAAAAATGGCGCCCCGCGGAATTGAACCGCGGACACACGGATTTTCAGTCCGTTGCTCTACCATCTGAGCTAGGGCGCCGTGATATTCTGTTCAGACCGTGAAATTTACCTTCTTTTCGACCTCTGTCAACCCCAAACTTAGCGCCCGTTGAACAAATAGCGCTTGGTTTCCCCCGCGAGAAGGAGCCAAATGGCGACAGCCGCCAGCACCAAAATAATCAGGTTCGCGTAGTGGCGAAAACCGATGATCGCCAGAACGACGACGAGTCCGTTCACGGCAAGTTCGCCGTACCACCCCCAACCCTGACGGTTGCGCAGCCCGTAGGCGAAGGTGACCAGAAGCACTCCAATGAGGAGAAAGCCGACCGGTTCGGCAAGGCTGCCATATTGGCGATCGAGAAAGCCGAGCACGAGGGTGACGGCGCCATAGAGCAGAAACACGGCCGCAAATCCGAAGGCCCACCAGTAGGAGAGGCGGAAGGTAAGAGGACCGGTTGAGTTCTTGACTTCTGACATACTACCTTTCCGATATCAGGCGGCATACTCGCCGAGCAGACCGGCGCCGATAAACCCGGCGTCATTGCCCAGAGCTGCCTTGACCACTTTGAGCTTCTCTACGGCGGAATTGAAGGCCAGTTCCCGTATTTTCGCACCGACTGCCTCAATAAATCCTCCCCCTCCTTCGGCAATCCCCCCGCCAATGACGATAATTTCGGGGTTCAGCAGGTTGACGACCCCGGCCAGGCCGATTCCTAGGTATCCGGCCGTCTCGTGGAGCACCTGTCGGGCGAGGTCATCCCCCTTTCTGATCGCGGCAAAGATCTTTCGTATATTCAGGTTGTCCAGACACCCTTCGAGAACCGAGTCGAATCCGGGGGTCATCTCCCGCTCAAGATGGGCGCGCAGGCGGCTCAGAATCGCTGCCGAAGAGCAGTAACCTTCGATGCTGCCGGGTATGCCGCCATGCTTGAATGACGCGTCAAAATTGATGCTCATGTGCCCAACCTCACCAGCCGACCAACTCGATCCACGCCAGACCCGGCCACCGAAAACGATAGCCCCGCCGACTCCAGTACCCACGGTGACGCAGAGCACCGAACCTGCGCCATGGGCCGCACCGAAATGGGACTCCGCCAGAGCCATCGAATTGACATCGTTGTCGACAAAAACCGGCACATTCAGGCGCTCCCGCAGGTTCCGTCCGATCTCCATTCCCTGCCAGCCGGGAATGTTCGGGCAGGGGCCGACAACCTGTCCCGTCCGAAAATCCACTGCCCCAGGCGTGCCCACGCCGAGATGACGAACATCGTGGTCTTCTTCGGCCGCGAAGTACAGAAGGCGTTCACCTATGTTGGTGACGAGGTGCATAAGAGGAATCGGGCCCTTTTCAGCCATTGTCGGGCGCTGTTCGCGGTGAATTACCCGCCCCGAGGCATCGACCAAACCAAACTTGACCGTCGTGCCCCCAATATCTATGCCGGCGTAAACGCTCGTATCAGCCATTAAATCGAAGTCTTCCGTCGTCAGGTACGCATTGGTACCGTGATTTCTCCTCGGACCGCCGGGCAACCGGGATCTGTATCAGCCGACCGGCGCCATCGTCCGCAGTGGACCGCTCTCTTAGACAAAAACGCCACTATATAGGCGCGGGTCTGTTGGGTGTCAAGGTAAAATGGCCGGTCATCCCCTATTGTACCCGTGTCGCCCGAATCGGGCTGATGCCACTCTCAAAGACGAGCCCTTCAACCCGGCCGTCGGCTCCCCGGCTCAATCGCGCCCGCACGACTTTCCCGTCAGCGAGGTGATACCCGATCAATTGATCAGATGCATCCGGAAGAAACAGGAGCCGAATCGACCGGGCTCCATCGGCAAGGCCAAGGCCTACAACCTGATTGTCCTCCCAAATCAGCCGGAATCCTCTACTCCCCCGCTCGAAGTCAACAGTGACAATTGTCTCGACTAACGCGGACCTATAATTCGATGGGAACGTGCCGACTGATCGCGCGGAGAGAACCGCGCCAAAGTCAATTGACTCTGATGAGAGCACAGCTTCGACGAATGCCTTGATGCGGAGGAACCGGCGCTCCCGATCACTAAGGAGGCTGCGCAGCGGCTCCCAATTCCCCTTGATGGCAGCGTTTGCCGCCTCGGCTGCCAGCCGATTCAGCACAGCATGGCTGTCGGCCGAGACGATTCCCGGGAAGCAGAGCAGATCAATTACTCGCTGATCGGTTCCGGTCATTATAACTGAGCCAGGGGCCGCTGCAACAGCCAATTCTGCCCCGCTGTCGAGGCGATAATTGCCGGCGATGGATCCCGGGTGGATTGCCGCTCCATTCATCACCGCTGGCGGGACTTCGACAGAGGCTCCGGTCAGTATCAGCCGCAGGTTCTCCCAAATGATGCCGGCAAGCGCTTCGCTCCCGTAATCTCTGTTGCAGAAGACAACGATCGCGAGGCTGGAATCGAGGCCCCGCCAGAACTGGCAGCTCGAGCCGAAATCGCTCCCGCCACCATGACCGGCCAGTCGCCCCCACGGAGAATCGACCACGCGCCAACCGTAGCCGTAGTCATCGACCACTGGCGCGTACATCTCCCTCATCGCTGCCGAATCGAGTATACTCCCGTTTGCCAGCGCCAGGTGCCAGCGAAACATATCGGCGGTCGTGCTCAGCATATCGCCATTGCCGACAAGATTCCATGAAGGGTAAGGTTTCTCCAGAGGCGTCCCGAAATCGCGCTCCCCGGCGTACCAGTGCGCAACAACACGATCCTCCCAGTTCGGCCGGCGGTAGCCGGTAACCGTTATGCCCGCCGGGGCAAAGAGGTTTTCGTACAGGAAATCCTCGTACCCTTCTCCCGACACCCGTTCAATCACTGCCGCCAGCACCGAGTAACCGGCGTTGCTGTACGCGTAGTCAGTGCCGGGGAGGAAGCGGAGCGGTTCCCCGAGTGCCTTTCGGACAGCATCGTCGCGCTCCATCGGACCATAGTCCTCGCCTGTGAAATCGATCAGGCCGGCTGTGTGGCTGAGCAGTTGGCGTAGCGTGATTCCCCGCTTATCGACGGGGACGTCGTCAAAGAACAATGCCAGCGAGTCGCTCGTCTTCAACTTCCCCTGCATCTGCAGCTTCATGATGGCCGCTGCCGTGAACTGCTTCGTCACCGAACCGCAGCTCAGAATCGTGCTCGCCGTGTTGCGTACGGCGGGGCTGTCGATTGCCAGTCCGTACCCCTTGTTGAGAATCACTTTCCCATCTCTCGCAATGAGAACCGTTCCCGAAAACCCGAAGGGCGTAATTCCGTTGAGGTACCCATCGATTTCCTGGCCGAGC
>JBGSIV010000059.1:0-5176 GCA_041742355.1 Candidatus Zixiibacteriota bacterium | reverse complement strand
GCGACCACATACCCGCTGCCCGATGTTGCCAAGCGCGGCGCCCTTGCCCTGCGCGGCCTCGGCGAAATCCGCAAGCTCATAGCCGACCACGACTCGGTCGCGATCGGCCCCGGCATCGGCCGCCACCGCGAGACGATGGAACTTGTGCGCCGTCTGGTGATCACGATGGACAAACCGGCCGTAATCGACGCCGACGGCATCAACGCGTTCGAAGGCCACACCGATGTACTAAGTGGCCGCAAAACGCCTTCGCCGCTGGTTCTCACGCCGCATCCGGGCGAATTCCAGCGCCTCACTGGCGAAACCGCGCCGGAGGAAATTCAGGAACGCATCGCTCTTGTTCGGAAATGGTCGCAGCAACTGAACTGTGTGCTCGTGCTCAAAGGCAGCCCGACTCTGGTCGGTGCGCCGGATGGATCCGTCTACCTCAACCCGACCGGCAACAACGGCATGGCTTGCGGCGGGACGGGCGATGTCCTCACCGGCGCGATCGGATCTTTTTTGGCGCAGGGGATGAGTGCGATCGATGCCGCGGTGTGCGGCGTGTTCGTGCATGGCACGGCCGGGGATCTTGCCGCGACCGAATTGACCCCCCGCGCGATGATCGCCGGGGATCTCAATAGGTTCCTGCCCGATGTATTCGGGGTGCTGGCGTAACGCGACTTTACGATCCCCCCGGGCCTGCCGCCCGAGTTGCCAACACCAACACTACGTCGAACCCGAAGGCAACCGGACTGCCTTCGATCTTTCCGACTACTCCGCTTATTCCCAGGATCCCATCCTTCCCGAGGGGCAGGCCGACTCCCAGAGAAGCCGAGCCGGTCATGTGACTTTTCCACCAATGGTCTACTTGCCACCCGCTGAATGGATCTCCTCCGGAGACCCTGACACCCGCTCCGCCATAGTGCACACCGACGACGCCGCTCAGGAGCCAGAACACGTTGCTGTATTCTGCCTGAATTCGCCGGGATATCCCGATCCCTGCAGTCACGTACGTGTACCGGAAGCCGTTATCATTGGTCCTGCCGATAGAGAGCGGAATCCCCAGGCTCGCTCCATGGCGAGCGTACCCCTTCAGCCTGATCCACGGGACTGCAAATGCTCCCAGCGACGACACTTCGCCGACACTGCCGGAGTAGAACACCCCGGCGTCCATCAATCGCTTCACGGATGCTCCGCACTGGATCGAAAAGGCCGGGATATCGTCGGTCCAGACGCAGTTGTACCCGACGGCCACTCCGCCGCTGTAGTCCCGGTTCAGATATTCTGTCTGCGCCACTGTGCGCTCCGAACCAAGGCAGACACAAACGAGGCAGACAATCACACAGCATACCAATCGCTTCATTCCGACCGCTCTACTCCTCCTCACGAATCCCCAGCTCATCCAGTATCTCCATCGAGACTTCTTCTATAGCCCGGCGCGTCACCTCCACCATCCGCCAGCCGTTCCGCTCAAACAGATCCCGGCTGAACCGGTAGTCCTTGCGGATCACCCGCAGGTCGACATAATCATTGAGCTCGACCGCCCCATCCTCCGGCCTCGCCAGGAACTGCATTCGCTCCTCGCGCACATGGGTCAGCACTTCCGGCTCCATCAGGAGGCCGAACACCCGCTCTCTCGGCAACTTGCTCAACTGGTGCTTGAGCCCCAGTTCGGTGGTTATCCCCGGCACGATCGGGATATTGGACACCTTGAGTCCGTAGTTGCACGCCAGGTACATCGAAATCGGCGTCTTGCACGTGCGCGACAAACCCAGCAGCACAACATCCGCTTCCGTGATCATCGCTCCCCGGCCATCGTCGTGCTCTACGGTGAACCCGATCGCGTCGATCTTGCGGTAGTAGCGATCATCGGTACGGTAGAGCTGCCCCGGACGGTAATCCGGGTGCACCCCGAGAAACTTGCGCATCGTCTTGAGCATCGGGTCGAGTACATTGACATGCAGGATATCCCGCTCGGCGAGTTTCTTGTCGAAATACTTGTGCAGGTCGGGGGAGATGATCGAGTAAATGATGAGGTAGCCGTCGGTGATCTCGTCGAGAATTCTGTCGAAAGCCCTGGGCGTGCGGATATTCTGGTAGGTTCGCTCCAGCCGGAATTCGACCTCCTCCTGCGAGTACTGCGACAGCACCGCGTCCATGAGCCGCTTGGCCGTCTGCCCGGTGCCGTCGGAAATGATGACGATTTTCTTGACGTCGTCCATGCTGCGCCGCCTTTCCTCATGGAATATAGGCTCCACCCTCGCAAAAGCTACTATGATTTCGGGCGGCCAATATGGGACTTGGCGGGCGCGGGGGAGACCGCTATATTTGCCCCGTCGCCCGGCCGGTCAGTCACACGGCCGTGCGCAATAGGAAAGGAAACCCCGGTGCGATACATCCCCCTGCTCCTTGCCGCCACAGCGCTGCTGCTGGCTGCGGCTGTCGCCGCCCAACAACCCCCCATGCCCACGCCGCCGCGAACCGACTCCGGCGACCGCCCCGACTACCCGGAGGTCTTCTACCTCCACGGCGCGGTCGGTATCGGCCTGAGCGTCTTCCAGTCCGATGACGCCAGGGCCACGCTCCGCGATCAGCTCAAC
Source organism: Candidatus Zixiibacteriota bacterium (assembly GCA_041742355.1). Classification (GTDB taxonomy): domain Bacteria; phylum Zixibacteria; class MSB-5A5; order GN15; family FEB-12; genus JAGNLV01. The sequence goes on along the minus strand of JBGSIV010000059.1, from coordinate 2,594 downwards.
AACTCTTCCCTCAAAATTGCGAGTCTGGGCATCGACTTCGCCTACGGTCTCAAGGCCGGCTACCGCAATATCCTCCAGGCCGAATACCGCATCGAAAAAGGCATCGGCCAGAAGCTCTACTGGGATGCCGCGGCTGATGACCCGAACGCCGGTTCCCGTGTCGAGGTCGAGGCCAACCTCGATGCCAGGGAATGGCTGCTCAAGGTGAATCCGGCATTTCACTGGATGCCCCCGTACCTCGGCGTATATCTCGTCTATGGCCAGGGGGAGCCGGAGTATTTTGGGGATCTGGGGATTCGCTTCGAAGACGGCGACAAGACTATTCTCGGCCTCGAGGTCACCCGGCTCTGGCGCTGGTACGCCGCGTCGGTGAGCTTCGAGTACCACGATCTGTCGTTCGGGCTGTACGATTATGAAAACTCTGCCCCGATTACCGGAACGTGGGACGGCACGTACTGGATGCTGCAGGGGAGTTTTTCAGCGGGGTTTGGGGAGTAATGGAGAGGCACGACCGCTGAAGGGTCGTGCCCGACACTTCGCACAATTCGGGTTTCTCGGCGCTACGCGCGACGGAACCCCACCTATGGCTGCTTCCAAAACTGCCACCACTTCTTCTGGGGAGGCTCGGGCGCTGGTGACCTGTAGCCGCCTACTTGGATGGCGTGTGTCCTGTCACCAAACCAGACGATATGATAAGTGTCAGATTCGCAATTGGCGCACTGGCCCCTGAGAACGCGCTGAAACCGCACGCCCCCCCCGATGAGTCCAGCCATGTGTGAACCGGCGGATACCATCTGAAGAACATGGCCGGTCAATCCACCAAAGCACTTAGGGCAAGCGGCCCCCAGGTACTCGTCAAAAATCTCTACAGCCTCGGCTGTTGAGACGCCATGATCACTAGCAACCGCCTTGAACAGCACGGGAGTAACATCCCCAACCTTGGCGATTGACACTACCGTGCACAGAACCTGCCGGGGATCCGCCGACACCCGCCTCGACCACTCGTCAGCCGAATAACGAGGGATCTTGAAGAGATCAAAGTCTTTTGGGCTATTAGGCCCGCCGCGCTTCGAAGAGTCTCTGTACCACCCCGTCGCAGATGATTCAGCCATGTGTCACCTTCTCTCTTCTTACGAAACCGGCTATTGCGTACTTGTCCAAGTTGATCTTCCCTAATGAGATCGGGGGAGGCGATTTGCCCTGCTGTTAAGCCTCCAACATCTCATCCGTTTTGTCCAGGTTGAACTTGCCCCAAAGAACATCCATGTGGTCATGGCAACTACCGCAGTAATCACAGTAACCAATTCTAGTAATGGCGTTTACTACGTCGTGGGTGAACGGGCCTACCTTGTCCTTGCGTAATGTAGCGCCGCACTTTGAGCATTCCCAGTACTTCTGTAGATCCGGGAGAGTACCGGCTCTTCGCCATTCTGCATCCAGCACCTCTTTAGGCAGGCCGCTAGGCAGCAGCCTGCTCGTTGCAACGAGGGCATCGCCCCTCGCCGCCACGTACTTGAAGTATACACCCTTCCAGGACTGGGAATGCACATCATTTAGAAACTGCTTGGCCTTCTGAAACGTCTCATTGTAGATTCCGTCTATGTCGATTCCTGCGGGGGCCACTCCCGACTCCACGGATTTCGAGTAGCAGTCGGTTACCGATCGTTGCAAGGAAACACTGACCATAGTTGGAGTCCAGGCATACTCGGGAAATCGAAACTCAAGTACGTGTGACAGCTTCTTGATGTTCTGCTCTGCTTCCGGGCAGCCGTTGAGATACGTGTCGTACCGGTTAAGAAAATTCTCGAAATCACGGACCTTTCGCCGAATAATCGACACCAGACCCTGGTGCAGCGCCAGATCGACGTCGGCGGCCTGATTGCCGATATGGCTGGCTTGCAGCGCCCTCCAGACGGAATACGTAGCTACGGCGGCACGTTCAAGATGAGCCGGCGATTTGAAGTTCCTGAGCAGCGTACGTTTCAAGTGAGGTTTGATGAGGTGCTTGTAAAGATAAGCCGTAATAGTCTGAAAGGAGGATAGTGATGGCCATGCTAAGCTGTCATTCGCGCACCCAGGCGGATTCACTAGGCTGTCGCGGACGGTTGCATAGGAATTCCTACCATGACAGTGGCGATACCTCTTGCCACTTCCACACGCGCAGAAACCAGATCTCAACTCCATGCTAGTAACTCCTGGACGATAGGGTGCTAAGCAGCGAACGACTAATCTGCCCCTCAATCCTGCCGCCTTTCAGCAGTACTTAAGGAATCCTAACTGTACAAGTTTGTCCTTGAGGGGAATGTAGTGAATGGGCGTATGGAGATCAAGAGGGGATAGTCGTGCTCGCCGGGCCACCACAATGGAAAGAGCCATCACTTAGGACGAGTGATGGCTCTAAAGCACTTGCGGCGCCTGCGAATGCACGTCAGTCTGGGAAGAGCCGTACCTACTTGTCTCTTTATGCCCCACCCCCACAGCACTTCTTAAATTTCTTCCCCGACCCACACGTACATGGATCATTCCGGCCAACCTTGGGCCCTGCGTGCTGAACAGTCCGCGCCTGTGCGCCCGCCTGCGAGGCCTCCGCCATC
>JBGSIV010000058.1:0-3727 GCA_041742355.1 Candidatus Zixiibacteriota bacterium | reverse complement strand
GGCGCGGGCGGGGCGTTCCGGCTCGGGTTTGTACTCGTACGGGGTGATGACCGCCGGGCGGCCGCGCCGTGAGGCCGCGGCGAGCGTGGTCTTGCCGTCCATCATGGGTGACTCGGTCTCCTCTCTCTCGCGCTGTCCGGCCGCCGGCTGGGGACGCGGGTTGACAAGTTGGGTGAGGACCGGCATCAGGATGAAGGGTGTGGCGGCGATATGCAGGAGCACCGCCGGCAGGTAGCTGGACATGCCCAGGGTGAGGGCGGCTTTGAGGTTCCAGCCGTAACCGAGAGCGATGAACAGGCCGAACACGGCTCCGACGACGAGGCGGTAGATGACGCAGATGCCGGCGGCCTGCGCCAGGAGGAGCAGGTTGGAGCGCCGGGTGAGCGCGTACACCGCGACCAGGTAGAAGCCCAGTTCGAAGATCAGGTAGATCAATGATGCGCGCATGAGGCCCGTACCGAAGCGGTGCGGGAACAGGAACAGCGGCACCATCAGCGCCACCAGCGACAGCAGGAGGACCTGCATGTGCCGGTGATTTCTTCCCTTCGGGTTCATAGCTTGTCCTTAGCTCTGAGGGTGGTATCCGGCCACCAGCTTCTCTATTCTCATCCGCAACGTTCCGAGATTGCAGGATTCGTCGCCGACAAATATGAAGGCGCCGTCGGATTCCCGCACGACGTAGAACGTCGGGCCTTCCGTTTCAACCAGGATGGAGTGGATCGCGCCGAAGGAGCCTTCGAGGAGGCTTCCGTTGAGCTGGTTGCCGAGTTCGCCGATGGTGGCGCCGCAGCGGGCCTGGTCCATGGCGAGCGACCAGCGGGCGTCGATCACGAGTCCTTCCGAGTTGACAAAAAGCGCCCCCTTGACCCCTGGGATGGCAGTTGCCAGTTCGAGCACTTCCGCGAGATTGAGTGTGAGGACGGTCGCGGTTCGCCCGGTCGCGGAAAGGCCCTGTTCGGGCGGAGCGACCGGCAGCCCGGCTGACGGACCGATGATGGCTCTGGACTCCTCGGGCAGTTTGCGTGCGATTTCCAGCAGGCGCTGGATTTGCGCGTTGTTCGGATCGGACTGGTGCAGTTGCATCAGGAGTTTGATGGCGTGATCGAATTCACCTTTGTAGATGTAGATTTCCGCCAGCAGCAGTTCCAGCGTCCGGGTGCGGCCGTCGAGTTCCATCGCCTTTTTGGCTTCGATCTCGGCCCAGTCGTACAGTCCGCGATCGAGGTTGACTTTGGCCATCACCACGTGCGCCGACCCATAGGACGGGTGGACCTTCAGGCCGTTCTGACAGACGCGAAAGGCCTTGTCGAGTTCGCCCTTTTTGCGGTACGACTCGGCGAGGGCGGCGAAGATCTGGGAATTCGGGTCTTCCTCCAGGATCTTTCGGCACTTGAAGATCCGTTCGTCCAGTTCCGAGGTAGTTATCATCTACTATGCCTGTAACTATTTTCGCTGCAGTGCGTTACGATTCCGTTGCTGTCTACCGAGCCTAAAGATAGGCATTACAGCAACTTATGTCAACTGCTATGTCGCTCAACTCAAGGTCCGTTTTGTTTCGAGCAAGCCATACAGGAAGAGGCCGGCCATTGCCAAAAGAAGCAGTGGGGCAATGAACTCCGGCAATGTCACCAGTTCGAAGAGGCGAAACAACAAAATTATTTCGGCCAGGGCGAGGCAGGCGAAGCCACCCATGAACCATTGCCAGGCTTTGCTGAGGCGGCCGCCGCGGATGAGCGTCCAGACTTTGAAGGAGAAGGTCGTGCAGGCCACCGCGCCGACCAACACCAGGAGGTTGAACAGGGCGGGTGGCGTGGCGATTACCGCCAGGTTGGCGGCCTGGGCATTGGAGAGGGGCGCAACCGCCAACAGCAGCAGGCCCGCAGGGAGTATTCGTTTCATGGTCATCCTCTCACCAGTTTTACGACCTTGGCCGAGCGCTTGAGCGCGTGGCTGAAGTCTTCTTCTATTCCATAGCGTTTGAGCAGGTCGCGCCGGGCGGCGAGGTGCTCGGAGATCTGCCCCTTGACCGCAGTTATGCCGTCGCGGTAGGCCCCGATGCCGAGCAGTTCGAAAATGAACTGCAACTGGTCCGCCAGGGCCTCATCGAGTTCACGGAAGAGGGTGTGGAGGCGGATCGGTTCGGGGATGGCGCGGACGGCGGCCAGGAACTTGTCGAAAGGCGGCATCATGTCGGACTTGGGATCGACGCCCGGGAAGTGGGTCAGGAGGCCGCCGCGGTACTGGGCGGCGAAACCGGCGAACGTGGTGTTGTCTTCGCCGAGCATGTCTTCAAAGAGGCTGCGGATGCGGAAGAAGGCGTTGTTGTAGAGCTTGAAGATGACGCCGAGGACGACCTCTTCCTCATCGACCTGCTCGGTCGGTTTCTGCTCGCGGCGCCCGACGGCCTCAATGAGGTGGTTGACGATGAGGCGGTAGATAGCGCGGCAGGTCACGAACTCACCCATGGGCGAGAGGTTGATCAGGTCGGGCAGGGTGCGCGCGCCGTTGATGAGGCCGATGAGGCGGAACTCATCGATGGAAATCTTGAATTCTTCCTGGTTGGTTTTGGGCGCGCGGGAGATGGCCAGGAGGATGTCGTCGGGCGGAAGGACTTTCTGGATCTCGAACCATTCGTCGATGCGGCGGGTCCCCTCCATGATGACACTCATGGTGCTCAGCTCAACCAGAAACGGCGCGTTTCTCGGATGTGCCCCTTCGTGGAAGAGGAAGTCCCCTTCTTTCCATGAGAACAGGTTGTAGACAATCTCTTCGATCTGCTGCTTGAGGCATTCGGCGATTTCCTGTTTGTCGAAGACGCCCATGTCGATGAGAGTCGTGCCGAGCTGGCGTCCAGTCTGCTTGTGCAGAGCGACGGCCCGGTCGAGATCGCGCTTCGAAAGCTTCCCCCGATTGAGCAGCATCTGGCCGAGCAGGTCCTCCGAGGAGTTGACCGAGGAGGCATGGATGATGTTGCCGTCCTTGAAGGCGACTTCCTTCTGCCGGCTGGTCGTACGGATCTCGAGCAGCCCGGTCTTCTTACCGGTGGCCAGCAACTGCAGAATATCGGGAAACGCTACTGTCTTGAGGTTACCTGATAGACTCATTCGTAACCCTTCCTCCTTCTCACCATAAAGCGACACTCCGCCGTCGGCGCGGATAGGGCAGTTCTGTATATGTATCGGGAGTCTGAGGTAAGAACTTAAACGGAAAGGGTCAGTCCGCGCCTACAATCTGTGCAGGGTTGGGGCTTTCCGGGCAGAGGCGAACGGCAATTGGGCCGGTGATACGCATGTCGATAGTGGGAATATTGGCGGGGGTATCGCCGGTTTGTTCAGATTCTGCACAGACAACCAGGTCGGGGGTGGCCAGGGCCGCACCGGCCGGCTGGGCCCACTCCCCGCCGCAGATCAACCAGCGGGTCTCCCCCGCGCCGCCCGAAAGTGTTCCGCAGAGCGGAGGGTCGGAGCTCTCGTGGACAAAGAGCAGCTCGCAGGAACCCTGGCGGAGGGACACGCCGTATTCGCCGAGGTGGAGGCCATCGGAGGAGGGCAAGAGCGTGTCGCCGAAGGTGGTCCACGGAATCGCCTCCTCTTCCCTATCGGTGAGGTCAGAGAGGGTTCCGGCGAGGCGGCGATGGACAAACAGGGTATCGGCCCGGAAGGCGTGGGCCAGACGCAGGAGATCGGCGGCGGCGGAGAAGTCACCGCCGAGCAGAGCCACGCGGCCG
>JBGSIV010000057.1:0-27657 GCA_041742355.1 Candidatus Zixiibacteriota bacterium | reverse complement strand
GCGCGCCGAAAGCATGCGGCATGCACGGCGGCGGCCACGGCCCCGATCAGGGCATGGGCATGATGGGCGGACGCGGGCACATGGGCCGCGGCGAAGCCCCCCTGATGCAGTTCCGCGAAGAACTCGGACTGAGCGATCAGCAGATTGACCAGATCGAAGATATGCGCACCGAACACCAGCTGGCGATGATCGATCGCCGCGCCGAACTGCAGAAGGCCGAACTCCGCCTGCGCAACCTCATGCAGGAAGGAAACGCGCCGGAGCGCGATGTCAACGCAGCCATCGACGAAGTCGCGCAACTTCGGGCCGACATGCAGAAAGCCCGCTACCAGCAGCACCAGCAGGTGCTCTCGGTCCTGACCGATGAACAGCAGGATAAGCTCGAACAGCTCCGCGATGAACGCCAGGATAACCGCCGCGAATTCCGTCAGGAGCGCCGCCAGCAAATGCGTGACAATAATCAGGGACAAGGACAGAGCTTCAGGGGCCGTCGGTTCTGATCCTCCACTGAGCCCGGCTCCGGGCAGCGTCTTTGCGTGTGACAACGGCCGATGCATCGCATCGGCCGTCTCTTTTTTGCGGACTCCGCACCACCAACCCCGGCCGCACTCCGGCGAAAATCGCCGTGTAATAATGGCCGATGGAACCCATTGCGGTTTTGTCGGTTGTTAATATTGCCTGCCATTTTGGCGGTGGGCGGAGGGATTGAAGTTGACTCAGTAAAGAGATAAACCTAAGTTAATACCATGGCACAAACACGAGCAGAAATTCTGGACTTCATCCGCGAGAAATCGGCCCACCCGATGAAACTCAAGGAACTGGCCAAGGCCCTGGCCATCCCGCAGGACGAATACCGCGACTTCCGCAACACCGTCAAGGAGTTGCTTGACTCCGGGGAACTGGTCAAACTGAAACGCGGACGAATCGGCGTCGCCCGCGAAATGGATGTGGTCGTCGGACCGATCATGATCACCCGCGGTGGCCTGGGCTTCATCCGCCGCGAGGGAGACACCATCGATATCCTGATCCCCACCGTGGCCATCGGGACAGCCATGGACGGCGACAAAGTGATGGTGCGTCTGACCGGCCACCAGGGAGAACGCCGCACCGGCGCGGTCGTGCGCGTCGTCGAGCGGACCGGCCGGAACATCGTCGGCGTGTTCGGCAAGGGGCCGCACTTCTTCTACGTCCGCCCCGATAACCCCCGTATTCACCGCGACATCTACGTTCCTTCCGACGCCACCGCCGGAGCACAGGAGGGGGAAAAGGTCGTCTGCCGCCTGACATTGTGGGACGACCAGTACCTGAACCCGGAAGGTGAGGTTATCGAGCGAATCGGCTTCCCCGGGCAGCCCGGCGTGGACATGAAGACCGTAATCAAGGCGTTCGATCTCCCGGAGGAATTCCCCGAGGACGTGTTCAACGAAGCCGAGATTGCCTCGGCGCGGCTCTCCGAAGAGACCGGCGAGGGGCGCATGGACCTCACGAAGGAGATCATCTACACCATCGATCCGTCCGATGCCAAGGACCACGACGACGCCGTGTCGGTCGTGAAAACCGGCAAAGGATACCGCCTGGGCGTACACATCGCCGATGTCTCGCACTTCGTGCAGGCGGGGACAGCGCTGGATACCGAAGCCTTCAAGCGGGGGAACTCCGTCTACCTCCCCGGCATGGTGATCCCGATGCTGCCCGAAGGCCTCTCCAACGACGTCTGCTCGCTCAAACCGAACCGCCGTCGCCTGGCCCACTCGGTGTATATCGACTTCGACAAGACGGGCAAAGTCCTGTCCTGGGAAGTGGCCGACACGGTGATCAAGTCGGTGGCAAAACTCAGCTACGAAGAGGTACAGGAGTTCTTCAACAACGGAATCCCCGAGGGGCGGGCCGGAATTAAGATCAAACGGGTGGCGGAGAACCTGACAACAGCGCGCGAACTGGCGCAAATACTCAGCCAGCGCCGGTTTGCCGAAGGCTCGCTGGACTTCGATCTCCCCGAATCGAAAATCACGCTGAACGAAAAGGGCGAAGTCATCGAGCTCTCCAACCGCGTACGGTTGGAATCCCACCGCCTGATCGAAGAGTTCATGCTGGCCGCCAACAAGGCGGTCGCACTCGAGGTTTTCCGCAGCGCGCAGCCGTTTCTCTACCGCGTACACGACAAGCCCGACATGGAGAAACTCGAAGCCTTCTCGGCCATGATGGCCCGGCTCGGCTACAAATTCCCCGTGTCCAAAACAACCCGGCCGGTCGACCTCGCGCGGTTCCTCCAGACCGTCAAGGACAAACCCGAAGCGGATTTCATCAACGAACTGATGCTCCGGTCGATGCAGAAAGCGGTCTACCAGCGAAACAACATCGGCCACTTCGGCCTGGCCTTCAGCCACTACACCCACTTCACCTCGCCCATCCGCCGGTACCCCGACTTGATCGTGCACCGCCTCCTGCGTATGCGCCGGCCCGACGGAACCTACCCGGCGGCCTTCGCCAAACGGGTGGTGTCGGTGATCGACCATGTCGGAACCCACTGCTCCGAGACCGAACGGAAGGCCGAAGCCGCCGAGCGCGAAGCCGTAAAAGTCAAGCAGGTGCAGTTCATGGCGCGCCACGTGGGCGATCACTTCATGGGCATCATCTCCGGCGTAACCGGTTTCGGTTTCTTCGTGAGGCTTGACAACCTCGGCGCGGAAGGACTGGTGCGCGTATCCTCCATCGACGACGACTACTACCGCTTCGACGAACAGCGCTACGCCCTCATCGGACGCCGCACGTCGCGCTCCTTCCGGCTGGGCGACCGGGTCGAAGTCGGCGTGCTCAGCGTGGATAAGGTGAGCAACGAAATCGAACTCTTCCTCCCCGGGACGGGCAAAGGAGAAGGCAACGGTGGCAAAGCCAGCCGCAAGCGCAAGGGATGGGCCGAAGCAACCCTCGGCAAAGCCAAAGCGAAGTCGGCTTCGAATCCGTCCTCCTACGGCCGCCGCAAGCGGAGGAAGCCATGACGGTGTTTCCGGCGGTGCCACCGCAGACACGCGTGAACCGGACGGTTGTGCTCCTCCAGAAAGAGACGGTCGAGTCCGGCCAAATCGACTGGACCACAATCGGCCAGGTCGTGACCGAACTGGCCGACCTGTACACGATCGTGCGCGAGCGCCGCGTCGACCTCGTCCTCGTCGATGACAGCCGGACCGATCTGAAACGGCCCGTGGCCCGCCGCGTGCGGCGCCAGAACGGCCTGACCGAAATCTGGCTGCTCACCCACGATCGCGACTCGGTGCCGTACGAGTTGGACTTCATCGACGGCCGATTGCCGATTGGCCTGGGCCAGGAGGGGATCGAGCAAAAGATCGCCCACGTATTCCATGGCAAGGGATTGCTGGATCACTTCGGCATGGTCGGCCGGTCGCCCCAGATGAAAATCGTGGCGGAGACCATCGAGCGGATCGCTCCCACCGATGTGGCGGTGCTCGTCGTGGGAGCCTCGGGGACCGGCAAGGAACTGGTGGCGCGGGCGATCCACACCGGCTCGCTCCGCAAGGACCGCCCGTACGTGGCGGTCAACTGCGGCGCGCTGGCCGAGGGCGTGCTCGAGAGCGAATTGTTCGGGCACGAAAAAGGAGCCTTCACCGGCTCGATCTCCAAGCGCGAGGGACTCTTCGCGCGCGCCGACGGCGGGACAATCTTCCTCGACGAAATCGGTGAGACCAAACCCGACATGCAGGTCAAACTCCTCCGGGTGCTCGAGGACGGGACCTTCTACTCGGTGGGATCGTCGACCGCCCGCCGCGTGAACGTCCGGGTAATCGCGGCGACCAACCGCGACCTCACCGAGGCGATCAACGAACGGATGTTCCGGGAGGATCTGTATTTCCGAATCGGGGTAGTGAAGATCGTGCTGCCGGCGCTGTACGAGCGGAAACAGGACATCGAGGCGCTCCTGCAGCACTTCTGGCACGAGGGGAAAGAGCTTGACTACACGGACGCGGCACTCGATCTTCTGATGAAATACGACTGGTCGGGCAATGTTCGGCAACTGAAGAACTTCGCCGATCGCATGCGGGTCCTGAAAGGGCGCGGGACGGTCGAGGTCGAGGATGTCGAGCGGTATATCACGGAGCAGCACGCAACGCTGAAACACCTGCCGGTGTCGACCGGCAAGACGGTCGAAGAGGCGGGACAGGAGTTAATCTACCGGGCAATTCTCCAGCTGGGCGCCGAGGTGCGCTTGCTGCGGGATCTGATCACGGCGAATCTGCCGACCGATGCGGCGGAGGCGGACGGCGCGCACGCACAATCGTCGTTCTCCACCGGGGCAACCATGGAGGAGATCGAGGAGCGCATGATCCGTCAGACCCTCCAGGAAACCGGCGGCAATCGCAAAGAAGCCGCGCGACGGCTGGGGATAGGGGAGCGCACGCTCTACCGGAAGCTCAAGAAGTATGATCTGAGCTAAGTGGTACGAACTGTCGGGATGGTCCTGGCGATCGTCCTGGCGGCGGGTACATGGGGATGGGCCCAGGATCTGTCCACCGACGTGTACCCGTCGGAGGACGAACTGCTGGAGGCCTTGCGGCGGGGCGATATCGACCAGGAGCGATACCTGATTCTCCTGGAGATTCTGCGGGAGGGGATCGACTCGAGCACAGTCCACCTGTTTGACGAGATCCCAGGTTCGGACGGGCGGCAGACCGCCCAATCCCGGCTCGCCTCGGAGCAGGCTGAAGCATTTGCGGGGAGAGGTCTGCCCATGAGGCGGTATGGAGAGATCCAGTACCGATATGCCCGCGAGCTCGACGACACGGAGCGGGGGAGCTATCGCACGCGGATTCATCTTTTTCCCATTGAACATATCGACCTGTCGCTGGCGTTCGACCGGAGCGTCTCCGGCCGGGAGCGGCTGGTGGGACGGTCTGTGCGGTACGCGGTGAACCGCGGACTTGTCCGTGAGGTGACCGTGGGATCCTTCTCCCGCCGATTGGGCCTGGGAACGGTGCTTGGATACCGGGGGAGAATTCTCGATTGCACGGATCGACTCGACGGCGAATCGGCGCTGTATCCCGACTACGGCGGACAGAACGGGACATATGTGCGTCTGGCCGAAGGGCAGTACCTGGTGCAGGGAATCGGCTCGCTTCACCGGGACAGTGCCAATGGACTAATGACCGTTGCAGGTATGGTGGAGCGGAAACTGGGCCGCGCACGGGTGGCGGCGATTGTGGGGTTGAACCGACTGAAGAACCGAACGACCGCGGAGACCCTGACCGACGCGAAGATCGGCGCACTCGCGGCCGGTCGATATCGAAACGGCGAAGCCGCAATCGAAATGACAGCTCAGGCCGGAGCGCGCGCCGGGATAGCCGGGGTTGTGGCGGAGGGAACACACCGGATGGAGGGGCCGCAGGTGAAGTACGCAGGATGGTGGTACTCCCCACGCTATCTCGATCTGGCCGGAGGAAGCAGAACAGGGGCGTTGTCGACCGGTGATAGCCTCGGTGAGGTTGGCTTCTACTGGCGAACGAAACGGACCGGGTCGGCCGGAGGCATGATGCGCACAACGATGCCGCTCGGAGCGGGCGTGCAACTCGAGGCTGCAGGATTATTCTCGGCCTTCGGAAAAGACACCTCCCGCGCCGAAGTGCTCGCGGCAGTGACCCGGGAACTGGGGAAACACGGACAGATCAGGGGAGACATGCAGGCACGGCTGACGCGCCGCGCAGATGGATCGGCCGACGACGAAGACATCACGCGGCGCGTGCGAATCGAGGGGCGCTGGGATGATCAGCGCCTTGCCGTACGCGGTTATGTGGGGCACACGATAAGTGACGGCTCCCATGATTACTGGACCGTCTTCGCGCGGGTGCGCTGCGGCACAGCCCGGCTCGGAAAATTCGAACTGTGGATGAACCTGGGGAGGATTGCGATGGATCGGGGACAACTGGATTACACCTACGGGTACGTGCGCTGCGCACAGTCGCTGCGCACTGGAACGGAAGCCGCGCTGAAAATCGCGCACCGGTACAGCCGTAATTCGAACGAACGCCACACGACCACGGTGGCTGTCGAAGTGCGGGTAGACCTGTGACCGGCACGCTGGCGTCACTCCTCGCGGTGGCCGCCGTCGGAATCACCGCCGCGGCCGAACCGCTCCGGATCAACGAGGTGTTGGCTAACCCGACCGAACTGGCCGGATCGGAATGGGTCGAGCTGGTCAACGACGCCGACACGGCCGTGGATCTGATCGGGTGGACGTTCGGGGATGCCCTGCGGGAAGTGACTATCACGAGCGGGAGCTTCGTTGTGCCGCCGAACGGATTTGTCGTCCTGGCGCAGGACTCGGCCGCCTTCCGTGCCTTCTATGGGGATCAGTCGATCCTGGTGGTGGAGCCGGCCTCATGGCCGGCCCTCAACAACACCGGCGACACCGTGCGGCTGATCGACACCGGCGGAGCCGAAGTCGATCGATTCGGATACGCTGCGGTGTTCGCCGCCAACATGACCTGGAGCCGCGACCCGTCAGATCTATCCGGCTGGGCGCAGTCGAAATCCGAGGGGGGAACACCCGGGGCGGCGAATGAACTGCGACCGGCATTTTTCGGGAGTGGATTCCGAGTCGTCGTGAGCCCGAGAGTGTTTTCGCCCGATGGCGACGGCGTTGAAGATTCGACCTCGATTGAGATCCGCGCGGATTCGGATAACAGCTACACAATCGAAGTATTTGACCGCGAGGGGCGAAAGGTGTGGGAGCTTGCCATCGCGGCCGGGGGATGGGAGGAGCAGTATGTCTGGCGGGGAGAGTCCCAATCAGGCGAGCGGCTGCCGGTGGGCATCTACATCGTCCATGTCGAAAGCGGATTAGGCGACGAGGCGGTCGAAACGGTGGTGATCGCGCGATGAACAGAATTATCCTGGCAGCAGCCGCCGTGCTCCTGTCGGTGTCGCAAACGCCGGCCTTCGACCTCCTGACCGCGCGGGAGCAGGGAATGGGGCGCACCCTGCTGCTCTCTGACGGGAGTGCGTTGACCGCGCTCCGGGTACCTACGCCCATGACCTCGGATCGGACATGGAGTGTGGAGGCCGGAGGCGTCCGGCGGTTCGATCTGGGAGATCTCGATGATGTCGTGGCGGCCGCTGCATACCGAAGCCGACAGGTAAGTCTTGCGCTCGGCGTGGGCCAGTTCGGAAATGCCGACTTGTATGCCGAAACCACCGTGCGCGGGACGCTCGGTTACCAATTCGGTCGACTCGGTGCCGGACTGACCTGGTCCGGACTGTGGCTGCGGTTCGGCGGGGGGTACCGGGGCTTAAACGCAACGACCATGGGTTTCTCTCTGTCGTATCGGATCGACCGGCTTCATGTCGCGCTGGTGGGGGACAATCTGACGCGCCCAAGGTTGTATGACGGAGGGATCCTCTACGGCAGAACAACCAGCCTCTATGCCGAATGGCAGGGAGAGGGTGCGTATCAGTTGACAGGCAGTGCGGTCTTCGAAGAAGAGCAGACCCCGCGGTTCGGGCTAGGGCAACGCTTTGAGCTGCTCCGCGAGGCGGCCGTTTTCTGGGGGGTCGCGACGGATCCGTTGACCTGGGGCGCGGGATTCGATATCATGCAGGGGAATGCGCGGGTGACCTATGCGGCCTCGTACCACCCGGTGCTCGGTTTGACACACGCGCTCTCGGTGGGGTACGGTTCAGGTGGAAGGCGGTAGCATGACCGATGTGTTTCTGACACGCGAAGAGATCGAGGTGCGCGAGCGGGCGATGCTGGCTTCCTATGCGGCGCTGGCCGCGGAGTCGCAGGGACGACGGTTCCCGACCAGAGAGCACGAACTCCGAACCGCGTTCCAGCGGGATCGCGACCGAATCGTACACTCCTCCGCTTTCCGCCGCCTTGAGTACAAAACCCAGGTGTTCATCCCGCACGAACGCGATCACTTCCGCACCCGCTTGACCCACACCATCGAAGTCGCCCAGATCGCCCGTACCCTCGCCCGCAACCTCCGGCTCAACGAGGATCTCGCCGAGGCAATCGCGCTCGTGCACGACCTCGGCCATACCCCCTTCGGCCACTCGGGCGAAGACGCGATGGCCGGGTTGCTCGAAGCCTTCGGCGGATTCAACCACAACCGCCAGACCCTGCGCGTGGTTGATCTGCTCGAGCAGCGCTACCCCGAACACCCTGGACTGAACCTCACCTACGAGGTCCGCGAAGGAATCGTCAAACACGAAACCTCCTGGGATCACAAACTGCCGGAATTCGACGATCACGTTCACCCGACCCTCGAGGCCGCGCTGGTCGATGTCGCCGATGAAATCGCCTACAACGCCCACGACCTCGACGACGGATTGTCTTCTGGCCTGCTGGCATTCGACGATGTCCGCAGGGAGCCGCTCTGGAAGGCGTTGGATCTCGATAATGACAAGGCGTTCGCCACCGGGCACCTGGATCAGCAGCGATACACGCTGGTGCGGCGCACGATCGACCTGGCCGCTACCGACGTCATGAAGCACACCCGCAACCAGATCCAGAAACACGGCATCCAGAGCCTCGGCGATGTCCGCAAATCAAAAGAGAAGCTGGTGGGGTACACACCGGAGGTCCGGGAGATCATCGTACCGCTGAAGCAGTTCCTGTATGCGCGGCTGTACCGCCACCCGAAGCTGCTGGCGATGGCCGCGCGGTCGCGCGGCCTCTTGGAAGAGATCTTCTCCCGCCTGATGAGCGACCCCTCGCGCCTCCCCGACCGCTTCCGCGAGATGCTCCTCACCGAGGAGAAAGAGATAGTCGTGACCGATTACCTGGCGGGCATGACCGATCGCTACGCGGAGAAAGTGTACGAGGAACTGACCGGCAAACCCGTACCGAAAGTGGTGACCGATGACGGGGACCGCCACGGATCCCCGCTCCCGACTGAATGACAACCTGTAGGGCGGGAGTCCCCAGACTCCCGCCTTCTGGCCTGCTGCAAAAATCCGTATGCGACTACCGACACTCCTTGCGGGGACCCCGGCGAAGGCCGGGGGACGAAGCAATCTCTCTTCGTACCAGCGGCTTGATCAAACCATAGATTGCCTTAGCGCCTCCCAATGATGACTCCGCCAGACCGTTCCTATCGACAAGCCAAACACGCCGAGCCGCGTTTGACCTTTGATTTAGCGGTAGGTCAAGCACCGGTTTCGGTGCTTGACGGAGCCAACACATCAGCCAAACACGCAAGGCTGACTTAAAACCGAGGAATCAAGATTTCTTCATCAATCCAGATCTTTCGCCAGGAAGTCCCGGTCCTTGCCATCGGGCATCAGAATCTCCCACGACGAAAGCGAGTTTTTGGCCCAGTAAATGCCGGGCGACGGGAGGTTGTCCTCGCCACCCCAGGGATCGAGAAAGAGGATCTCGTAGTTGTCATTGATGACAAGGAAGATCTCGGAGGAGATGCGATCCTCGACCTCGCGCACTCCCAAAACCTCAATCTGCTGCCAGCCATTTGACTCCATGTAGCGCTGGGCTGACTCGGAAAGGTAAGAGCGGGAAGAGCCGGGGCGAACATGCCGGTAGAGGCGGTCGGCCTGTTCACTGGAAAGCTGATCGAGGCCGCAGGCGCGGTACTCCTCCTCGCCGAGGCTCTGGCGCATGGGGTCGGTTTTCTCGCCGGCCGAAGTAGCGTAGACGACACTCAGGGCCGCCAGCGCAACGACGAAGAGCACCATGGGCTTAATCATAGCAGCGATCCTCCGGTTTGTTCGGACAGTTCTTGTCTGTTATACACCTGACAGATAGTGCGCAGCGCACAATCTCCGATCCGCCCACCGGGCATAATCGTGTTGCCCAAACCGGGATTCCGGCTATATTGCCCCTATACTACTTCGATCCGCTGTCCCTGGAGGTCTTCATGTCGATCCGCCCGGTTGCCCTTTTTGCCCTCACCATACTCCTTCTCACCGTCAATATTTCATCCGCCGCCGAAACCCAGATACAGGTGCGCGTCTACCTCGAAAAGAAAGGGGACGCCCTCGCCCTCAAACAAATGCACCTCGACATCGTCTGGGAAGGACCCGCTTACCTCGACATTATCACCACCGCCGACGAGAGCCGCGTGCTCTCCGAACAGGGCTACCGGACCGAGGTGGTGCACGAAGACATCGTCGAATTCTACCAGGCACGCATAGGCAAACGCGACATGGGGGGCTACAAGACACTGGCCGAAATCGAAACCTATGTCGACGGCATCATATTCCTCTACGACAACATCGTCTCCCAGAAGGTCGTGATCGGTTACACC
Organism: Candidatus Zixiibacteriota bacterium; assembly: GCA_041742355.1. Lineage (GTDB taxonomy): Bacteria > Zixibacteria > MSB-5A5 > GN15 > FEB-12 > JAGNLV01. The sequence continues at coordinate 17,383 of JBGSIV010000057.1, read as the reverse complement.
ATCGAGGGACGGCCGATGCACGCGATCAAGATCTCGGACAACCCGGCCGTCGACGAAACCGACGAACCGGAAGTCCTGATCACCTCGGCCATCCACGCCCGCGAAGTCATCACCCCCGAGACCGTTCTGCGGATCATGGATCACCTGACGCAAAACTACGGTTTCGACCCGGACGTGACTGCCCTTGTTGATTCCCGCGAGATCTGGTTCGTCCCGGTGGTCAACCCCGATGGCTACTACTACAACCAGGTGATCGCGCCAACCGGCGGCGGCATGTGGCGCAAGAACCGCCGCAACAACGGGAGCGGAATCTACGGAGTCGATCTCAATCGGAACTACGGCTACGAATGGGGCTACGATAACCTGGGGTCATCCCCGAACCCGTCCGACAACACCTACCGAGGCACCGGACCGTTCTCCGAACCCGAGTCGCAGGTGATGCGCGACTTCATCATCGCGCACGAATTCGTTTTCACGCTGTACTTCCACTCGTACTCCAACTTGATCCTGTGGCCCTGGGGCTACGACTACCTTGTCACCTCGGAGGAGCCGCTCTTCCGCGCCCTGGGCGACTCGATTGCCGCCTACAACAGCTACGCCCCCGGGCCGGCCCACGGTCTGTACACGGCCAATGGCGATACCGATGACTGGGGCTACGGCGAGCAGACGCTCAAGAACAAGAACTACGCCTTCACGATCGAAATAGGGAACGAGGATGACGGCTTCTGGCCCGATCCGGCCAGAATCGACCAACTGACCTCTGAAAACCTCAATCCGGCGCTGTTCCTCATGCGGGTGGCCGACAACCCGTACCGGATTATGCCGCCGGCAGCCCCCGCGGTCTTTGTGGACGACACCGTGGACATGACCGCGTACACAGTGGCCTGGGCCTTGGATGACACGCTCAACCCGCCGGTGATGTGGGAACTGCAGGAGCTCCAGGGATTCACGCGGTTCATCGACCCGGCCAACAACTTCACCAGCCTCTCTTCCAACCAGTTCACTGTCTCGACCGCGCGGTCATCCTCGGCTCCGTCGAGTTTCTTCTCCGGCGCCGCGAACAACTCCCAGCGGTGGATCCAGACACTCGACCCGATCACGGTCGTCGCAGGCGACAGCGTCAGGTTCTCCGCATGGTACGACATCGAATCGGACTGGGACTACGGCTATGTCGAGGTGTCGACCGACGGCGTGAGCTTCACGACGCTCCCGGGAAACATCACCACCACCAGCAACCCCAACGGGAGCAACCGGGGCAACGGCTTCACCGGCAATTCGGGCGGCTGGATACAGGCGAAATTCGGTCTGGCGGCGTATGTCGGGCAAAAGGTGTTTGTCCGCGTATCCTACTACACCGATGGCGCGGTGCTCGGAACCGGACTGTACGTCGATGATTTCTACCCGGTCGAAGGATTCACCAGCCAGACCGTCGTTTCCTCGACCCTGACCGACACAAGCTATGCGTTCACGAGCAAACCGGCCGGAACCTACTACTACCGCGTGCGCGCAATGGATGCGCAGAACCAGTGGGGAGCGTGGTCGCCGCTGGGCACGACCGTGGCCAGGGACCCGGACTACCAGTGTGTAGATTCCGACCTGGACGGCTACGGGGATCCGGAAAATCCGGAGAATGACTGCCCGACCGACAACTGCCCTTCAGTTGCGAACGCCGATCAGACTGATACCGACAGCGATGGCCTCGGCGACGCCTGTGACAACTGCCCTGATATCGCGAATGTCGATCAGACCGACTCCGATCAGGATGGAATCGGCGATCTCTGCGACCCGTGCCCGATGGACGCTGAGAACGACATCGATGGCGACTTGGTGTGCGGCGATATCGACAACTGCCCGGCCGTGAGCAACGCGGGGCAGGAGGACACCGATCTGAACGGCGTCGGCGATGCCTGCTGCTGTGTCCTGCGGGGGGATGTCAACGGCGACACAAAGGTCATTGTCAGCGACTTGACCTTCATGGTCAACTACCTGTTCAAGGGAAGCGCCGGCCCGGGGTGTCCGTCCCACGGCAACATCAACGGCGACACGAGCACGAACGTATCGGACCTGACCTACCTGGTGAATTTCCTGTTCAAAAGCGGCGTGGCGCCGGTTCCGTGTCCGTGAGGTCGGACGAAATCGAATGAGAAGAGGCCCGGCGTCGGCAAGACGCCGGGTTCTCTTGTGGCGCGGCCACCGGCACACACGAACTCGCCAATCCGCAATAACTATTAGCTCCCGCCCCGCCGACTTTTTCCGACCTTTGAAAAACACGTCATTTGGCGCCGCAAAAGTTAAGTCTTCATCCTTCATCGCATTCACTCTCCTGCACAATAGTAAACCGCCCTCGATTCCGCGCACTTTCACTGAACTACTGATGGAGATTGCCCCGACGTCCCGGTAAGTATAGAACAGAGTGTAATCGGACAGAGTGTTGTAGAGCAGAGTCTTATATCGGGTCGCCCACAGCTTGCTGTGGGATCCCGAAGTGTATGAACCGGTCAGACGTAGACCACGACGCAGACCACGACGCAGACCACGACGTAGACCACGACGCAGACCACGACGTAGACCACGACGCAGACCACGACGTAGACCACGACGTAGACCACGACGTAGACCACGACGCAGACCACGACGCAAACCACGACGCAGACCACGACGTAGGGCACGACCCTTCAGCGGTCGTGCCACTCAGAAAGTAGGTCAGGCTGCTTGCAGCCGGACAGACTAAACAGGTAACCCGCAGCTCTGCTGCGGGAAGCCCGATACTAGTACTCTTCGTGTAGGTCAGGCTGCTTGCAGCCTGACAGAATAAACAGGTAACCCGCAGCTCTGCTGCGGGAAGCCCGATACTAGTGCTCTTCGTGTAGGTCAGGCTCCTTGGAGCCTGACAATACGAGAATGAAAACTGGGCATCCGCTCAAACAAACCCTATCCCCTTTCCACCGCGTAGGGGCGGGGCTTGTCTCCGCCCCGGAGCGTGTGACCCTGCGGGTGTGCGCGGCCGATGTCCACATCGGCCGCGATGCTCTCAAACGAACCCAACTCCACGGGTGCCCGGCGCCCCTCTCAGATATTCCCCGCGCCGAGGAAAACGACGCACTTGTAGAGGTCCTTACCGTACCGGCGCATGCGGGAAAACTGGTTCAGCTCGATCTTGATGTTGCGGGCCCGATGGGGTTCCTTCCCGTACTCCGACTCGTACGGATCGTGGAAGTAGATGTACTCCTTGTCGAACCCGGTGATCACGACATAGTGGGGCGCCCGGTCGCCGTGAAGCTGATACGTGCTGATCAGCACGATCGGAATCCGCCCGCGGAGAAGTTCGACCACGATATCGTCGAACGAGAAGTCGTAGTAGTGAACGGGAATCCCCCGGTCATAGGCGCGGTCGCGAAGATCCTCGTGAACGATCTTGATGATCTTGCGCTTGTCTTCCGACCGCACCGACGAGAAGAACGGGGTCTGGTCCTTCGAGAGGATGATGCGCGCGGAGAGGCCGCGGTCGAGCGCGGAGAGAGCCAGGCCGAACGGCCCGGTGCCCCCCATGCCGGACGTCATGAAGATCATCGTGGCTTCGCGCCAGAGCGTGAGCTCGAGCAGCCGGTCGTCATCGAGGTCCGGGTCGAAGTACTTCATGGCCATGATGACGGCGGCCGGGCCGCACGTGAAGTCGAGCGTCTGGGCGTAGTAGGGAACCTTGACCTTGAACTTTTCCGGCCGGGCAGCCGTCACGGGGCGGATCATCCGCTGGCCATCGGTGCCGTCCTCGTAGTACTTCGGGAGCCGCTTGTCGAACGTGTAGCCGTTGCGCTCGTAGAGGGCGATCGCGCCAACATTATCGACGCGAACCTCGAGCGAGGTCGCGGAGCAGTTGCGCCAGGCGGCCTCCTCATGGCAGGCGTCGAGCATCTTCTGGCCGAGCCCCTTGCCGCGCATCGCGGGATCGGTCGCTATGTTGTAAAGGCGGCCTACCGGGGACTGGCGGCGCCAGAGCATGTACGCCGCTCCGACAATGCGGCTGTCGTGATCGGTTACGTAGGTAGTTGCCTGGGCATCCTCGATGAGGTACTTGATGTTGTCTTCACTGAAGCGATCGCTTGAGAAACTGCGGTTTTCAAGAGCGACGAGTTCGTCGAGATCGCGTCGGGCCGCGATGCGCAGGCGAAAAGCCGACGGCGTGGTCATGGCGTGGTCTTGCCCTCAAGCAGGAAGCGGATCACCTTCTCATAGAGATCCCCCGCGGCCTGATCCTCTTCGCCGGCGTTTATCGTGGGATTGTCGTTGACCTCGATCACCGAGTAGCCGTCTTCGACCTGCTTCAGATCGATGCCGTAGAGGCCGTCGCCGATAGACTTTGCCGCCAGAAGAGCGGTCTCGAGGAGTTTTGGGTCGGCCTGGTGCAGCGGGACGCCCTTGACCGGCCCCGAAAGGACGCGGTTGTTCTCCATGTACGTGAGAATCTTCCACCGCTTGCGCGGGATCGTGTACTGGCACACGTACAGCACCTCCCCCGCGATAATGCCGACCCGCCAGTCGAATTCCGACTTGATGAAACGCTGGGCGACAAGGCGGTCGGAGCGCCGGAGGAAACGGTTGCCGACCCGGACAAAGGCCTCGGGCGTCTCCGCCTTCTCGACATACATGGAGAAACTGCTGTTGGGAGCCTTGAGCACGACCGGGCTGCCGAGGATATCGAGCACCTCCGCGCCGCGCGCCCGGGTCAGGTCCTTCTCCTCCAGAAAGATCGTCTGGGGCATCGGGACACCCTCGCGCTGCAGATGGGCGTACATGTTGACCTTGTCGCAGCAGATGTAGATGGAACGCGGGTCATCGATCACCCGCTTGCCGTGCATCTCGGCCATCCGGGCGGCGACATACGAAGAATTGAGCGGGTCGGTCAGGGCCCGGATGAAGATCGCGTCGTACTGGGGAATCTTGGAGAGATCCGGCCGAAAGAGGTAGTCGACTTCATGGCCGATCTTGCGGGCGACCATGGCGAAACGCATGAGCGCTTCCATCTCGTCCGACCGCGTTATCGTGTATCGTTCGACGTAAACGCCTATTCGTCCCATCGGATCTTCTTCTCCAGGTACTCGAGTTCGCGTTGCTTGAGATCTTTGTACACCAGCGGGCTGATCTTGCTCAACAGGAGGCGGCCGTCGTAGGTGTGCATGACGCGGACGCGAGCAAGGGGGATCGCGAAGACTTTCCAGATCTTCTCCGCGGCGTCGCGGTACCGGGGGGCAACCGACCATCCGAGGACCGCCCGGAACTGCTCGATTTTGGCCTCGGGGGGAATCTCTTGCACGCAGGCGGCATACGTGAAATTGCGGGTGATCGACTTGGCCACCGATTTCTGCTGGGACATCTTGAGGACAGTCCGGCTGCGCGACATGAACGGGTTGATGGAGTCGATAATCGAGGGGGCCTCGAAGTAACCGTTGGTGATATAGTACTCGGGGACATCGAGACCGGCCAGCTTGGCCCGCTCAAGGAAAAGCGGGACAATGTAGGCGTCGAGCATCTGCTTGCAGGTCGGGCGAACGGGAAGCCGGTCGTTCTCGTAATCCTGAGATACGTAGTACGGCAGTTCGAGATACTCGTACCGCCCGGCTAAGTTGACGAATGTATCGTCTTCGGTGAGCACCGCCACGTAGCGGTGGGCCTTGGCTGTTTTGAGTCGGTTGCGCATGGGGACTAAAATAGGGATTCAACGGCAGAGTGCAAGCGTAGAGTCGGGGGGCGAAGATATCGGGCGGATCTGTGAAGCGGCTTGCAGATAGTGGGCCCGGCCGGACACCCGCGGATCCAGCGAATGGTTTGCGCGGCAAGAGCTTCCTCTAATCGGGGCGGAGGGCACGGCGATTGCATCGGGCGGGGTATGGAATGTTACTTCGGGTCGGTACAACTGCCGAACGACAACCAGATCGACAAGTCGGTCGTGGTGACGTTCAATATCCCCGAACTGGGGATCAAGTTCAAGGCCCCCTTTGAAGCCGTCGATGGCGACCACGGGGACCTTGCCGCGCTTCTGGCCCTGCTGGAGTTCATCGACAGCAACCAGAAGTACTTCTCGAAAAACACCTACCAGATCTTCGGCAACAACATGCGCGTGGTCAACGCCGTCAATCGCCGGGATCACCTCCCCGTTGAATTCACCCCCCTCGTGGCGCGGGCCCTGACCTACCGGTCCAAGTACCGGTTTTCAATCGAATGGGTGCCGGTGCGCCAGACTCCGGACCTCGAAGAGCTTTTTGATTGACGCTTCCCGCACCGTGGCCTATTTTTGGTCACCATGCCCAGTCCCGGTGAACTCCTCAAAGACATCTCGGCCGGCCAGTTCAAGCCGGCCTACTACTTCTACGGGCCGGAAGACTACCGAATTATCGAGGCGACCAAGTACATCGCCCGGCAATTCCTCCCCGACCGCCAGATTCAGACCAACTACCGCAAGCTCAACGGCCGAAAAGCCTCGGCCAAAGAGGTGATCGCCGAGCTGTCCAACCTCCCGATGCTCGGCGAACGGCAGGTGTTCAGCATCGCCGAATTCCAGAGCTTCAACCCCACCGATGTCGAGCGGATTCTGTCGATGCTCAAGCCGCCCGATCCCAACCGCGTGATCATCTTCAGCTCCCCCTCGGCCCGAACCCCCAAGAAGAGCGCGAAATTCTTCAAGCTCGTGGAGTCAGCGGGCGTCGTGATGGTCGAGTTCCCGAAGCTCAACCAGCGGGAGGTGGCCGGGCAGGTCCAGGGGAGGCTCCAGAAAGCCGGCCTCGCGATCGAACCGGACGCCCTGCAGACCCTGATCGACCTGGTGGCCGGGAATCTCGGCGCGGTGGTTGCCGAGGTCGACAAGCTGGTCAATTACAAGGGGAAGGGGGAGACGATCACGGCCGAGGATGTCACCACTGTGGCGGCCGGGTACGAGGTGATCAACATCTTCGAACTCGTCGACCTCGTGGCCGGCGGACAACCGCACCGGGTGCTGCAGAGCCTTGAGAAGTTGATCGAAGAGGGGAATTCGCCGGTGACCATCTGTACGCTGCTCTCCAGCCACTTCCTGCGGCTCTACCTGCTGCGGAGCGGTAAATCGCTGCCGCCGAATATGGCCTGGCTGGAGCGGAAACTCCGGGGACAGGCGAACCGGTACGATAGCGGCCGCCTCGAGCAGATCATCGTCGATCTGGCCGACACCGAGGCACAGCTTCGCGGAGGCGATCTCCCGCCCCGGCTGGCCTTGGAAGTTCTGGTAGTGGGGTTAATTTCCGACCGGGATAGGCGACATGGCTGAAAATCTCCGGGAAGATAACGACCGCCAGCGGGTAACTGATGCGGAGGCGAAGTCTGCCGAGCGCGCCTTGGTGGAGGCCGCTCAGAACGGCGACAAACGGGCGTTCGGACAGCTTATCCGAATGCACCAGAAAAGGTTATATCGGTACATCTACGCCCTGCTGGGATCGGTCGATGCAACGGAAGACGTGGTCCAGGAGTCATTTGTGAAGGCCTACGAGAATATCAGGAGCTTCAAGACCGAGTACGATTTTTACCCGTGGCTGTCAACCATCGCCCGCAACACCGCCTACAACCTGATCCGCAAGGAAGAGAAGAGCGAATCCCTGGATGCCCTCGCTGAAAAGGGGTATGATCCGGAGTCGGTCGATCTGGGGCCGCTTGAAAACCTGATTAACGCAGAGGGCAAAAAACGGTTTTACCAGGCGTTGCAGGCGCTGCCGCTGCAGCACCGGGTGGCGTTCGTGCTGAGACACTTCGAGGGAATGAATTACGCCGATATAGCAAGTTACCTGAAAATTCCGCCGGGGACCGTCGACTCCCGGCTTTACCGGGCCCGCCAGCTGTTGCTGGAAGCCCTGAAGGACCTGCTGTGAGCGGCGGGAGTGGTTGGTAAATGGATCACGGATACTTCAAAGACCGGATATCAGGGTATCTCGACAGCGAGCTGCGCGACTACGAGATGGAGGCCATGCGCCGGCATCTGGAGGAGTGCGCCGAGTGCCGCGGAATCTACGAGGATCTGCGCAAACTCGACCTCTTGGTCGAGCGGCACAGCGGTTTGGACGGCGACGATTACTGGGAAGCGCAGGCGCAGAAGATCGAGGCGCGGCTAGGCGTGGATGCCGGGCCGGAGGTGACGAATATCGCCGGGAAACGGGGCTGGGGGTTCGGATGGAAACTGGCGGCCGTGGCCGCCTCGGTGGGCGTGCTGACATTCATCGGGCTGCACCAGACCGAGATCCTGAAACAGGATGACGGCCGGGAACCGGTGACGATACAGTCACCCCCGGCAATGACGACGGCCCCCTCCGAGCCGGTCTCCCCCGAGGAACAAGCATCGTCTGAGAAAGCACAAAGCTCACCCGGGGTACAGCTCTCGGACCCCGACAAACCGGAAGGGAACCAGAGCAAAGAGTCCGGTGGGGACGCTGCGGGTCGAACGGCGGCGAAAAAGGCCGAGACAACCGTGGATGCGGCGTTGAAAAGAAGTCAGACTGAATTGGACAAGTCGATCATGGTGCAACCGGAGGATAAGACCGGCATGGAACCCTCCGAGCCGTCGGCGGCCGCACCTATGCCGCAGAGAACGTCACCGAAGGCGTTGACCGATATGCCCGCGTTCTCCGATGAGTCCGCCGAGCGCTACCAGGCGGCGGAACGGGAGGAGAGTCTGGTGGCGCGGATGCCGATGCGTCTGTCGCCGTCGCTGAATCTGAGCGGATCCTCGGCCCTGACCCAGGTCAACGCGGCCTCACCGGCGGCCCGGATTGTCGCCGGGACACTGACGGCCCCGGAGCCATTGGACCGGCTGACACTGGCTGACTGGATCGACCGGAGCGACTCATTGCAGACCGTCTGGAATGATCTGAGCCGGGCCCGCCAATCACTGGCGATGCCTTCGCGGAAGGACAGAACCGGCTTCTCCGATCTGCATCTGGTGGAACGACAACTGATCGAGGCGCAGTTCAACGTCGGGCGGCTGGCCGCCGGAGAGGATCAGACGGCTCGGCATGAGGCGGTGGGGTTTCTGCGGCGCTATGTCGAACGGCCGGATGCCCGGTACCGGAGCACGGCCCGTATGTACCTCGATCAACTCGCCCCGGGGCAATCAGACGATTAGGTCGATCACAACAACTTTTCCGCGCGGACCTCGTATATAATCTCCGGAGCCGGTGGGGCACCGGCTGAAAGGAGAGCTGACTATGAACTACACCAGACTGTACCGCTCCTCAGAGAGCAAAGTCATCGGCGGCGTCTGCGGCGGCCTGGGTGAGTACTTCGCGGTAGACCCGAACCTGGTCCGGGTGATCGCCGTGGTGCTGTTTCTGGCCTCGCAGGGGTTCGCCCTGGTGGCGTATGTCGCCGGGTGGATCATCATTCCGCGGCGCCCGATCGAGGGCGCGACGGTGGAAGTGCCGCCGCAGCGGGAGTACTCGTCGTGGACGCGCTACCTGCCGGGGCTGATTCTGATATTTATCGGGGCGATCCTGCTGGTGCGGGAGCACTGGTTCTGGTTCGATTTCCACGAGTGGTGGCCGGCGCTCCTGGTCGTAGTGGGGTTATTCCTTCTGCTGCGGCGACGCAACCAGCCCGAGAGCGTCCACCCGGCGGATGAAACACATCGGGAATCACAGGCGAGAAACGGAGGGACCGTATCATGACACCGGCGCGCTTTCGTTGGGGACTGTTCCTCGTTCTCGTGGGGACGCTGCTGCTGTTGCGAAATTTCGACGTCCTCAATGACAACATGTGGATCGACCTGGCTATCCTCTTCCCGGTTGTGCTGATCGCGGTCGGGATCGAGAAGATTTTTTCGCGGACGCGGCTGCGGGCGATCAGCTACCTGACCTCGGTGGCGTTGTTTGTGGGAGGACTGGCTATTGCGTTTTCAAGCAGCCACGGCGGGGATGAGACGAGCTTCTTCTCAAGCACGACCTACATGCAGGCGAACGACCCTGCCGTGCGGCTCCTGCGGGCCGAACTTGATCTGGATGAAACCGATCTGACCATCCGCGACTCGGGCGATGACCTGGTGTACGCCAAATTCGATAAGTTCACGCGCAAACCCGAAATTGACTTCTCTGCGGCTGATGGCGAGGGGCGGGTAGAGATGGCCAGCCGCGGCGGCGGGCTCCTCGGCGGAGCGGTTAAGATCGAGACCGACGATGGGCAGGACTGGTTCCTGCGGTTCTCCGGGTCGACGCCGCTGGAGATGAACTGCTCTGGGTACCGGAGCGACATGCATCTGAACATGTCGACAACACCTCTCCGGGCGCTCAAGGTCGATGCCGACGAATCCAAGGTCTACCTTAAGATAGGGGATCTGGAGCCGGAATTGCGGGTGTCGATCTTCGGGCAGGACACGGAGCTTCGGCTGCGCGTGCCCAAGACGATCGGCCTGAAGGTATTCGGAGAGGAGTACCGCGGCTACCTCGGCACGATGGGTCTTCTCGAGGCGGGGGAGGGCTTTGCGACTGAGGGATTTGACACCCTGCCAAGCAAGATCGAGGTCAGGCTGGACGACCGGTTGAGTTCTTTCTCGATCGACTTCTTCTGATGAGAAGATCACAGGGATGTGATGGGGCGGTGCGTGAGGCACCGCCTTTTTCTTGGCTGCGCCCGGGATTCCCATTTTGGGACTTGTCCCGGCCCACAACAATCCATTATATTAGGTAAAGCCCCTAACGGCAGTCTTCCGATGGCCCCCTGTGTCGGAGTGAAAATCCTGTCAGTCCAGCCAATCCCGCTGATGAGCGGGTAAGACTCGGTAGCTCTGGAGAACGGCAGCTTATGCAACCGCTGAAGATCGGACCTCACACAGCCCGCATACCCATTGTACAAGGTGGTATGGGTGTCGGTATATCTCTCTCAGGCCTGGCCTCGGCTGTGGCGAACGAGGGTGGGATCGGCATCATCGCCGCCGCGGGAATCGGCATGAACGAGCCGGACTTCTATACCAGCTACCTCGAGGCCAACGTGCGCGCGCTCCGGCGTGAGATCAGAAAAGCTAAAGAGCTGACGTCAGGTATTGTCGGACTCAATGTCATGGTCGCGTTATCGTACTTCGACCAGGTGGTGAAAACGGCGGTCGAAGAGGAAGTCGACATCATCTTTTCGGGCGCGGGCCTTCCCTTGAACTTGCCGGAGTTCCTTCCCCGCGACGGACGAACCCGCGCGGTGCCGATTGTCTCCTCGGGCCGGGCGGCCGCGCTCATCTGCAAACGCTGGCTGCATAAGTATGATTGCCTTCCCGACGCTGTCGTTGTTGAGGGGCCGAAAGCGGGAGGGCATATCGGATTCTCCAAGGCCCGGATATTCGACGAGGCCTACGCTTTGGAACACCTGGTTCCGGCGGTGATAAATGAGGTCGGCGAGTATGCGGCCAAATACGGGAAGAAAATTCCGGTGATCGCGGCCGGCGGTATCTACACCGGGGCGGATATCAAGAGGTTCTTCCGCATGGGTGCCGATGGAGTGCAGATGGGCACGCGATTTGTCGCCACGCACGAATGCGATGCCGCCCTGGCCTTCAAGGAGTCGTACATCAACGCCGGCCCTGAGGACATGATCATCATCGACAGCCCGGTCGGTATGCCGGGTCGGGCGATCCGGAACAAGTACCTCGACGATGTCGAGGCGGGCATCAAGACGCCCTACACCTGCCCCTACCACTGCATTGTCAGCTGTGATTTCAAAAACTCGCCATATTGCATTGCCCACGCGTTGATCAGCGCCCAGCGGGGGCGGTTCAAGGGCGGCTTTGCGTTTGCGGGCGCGAACGCATACCGGGTCACCGAGATCGTCTCGGTTCGGGAACTGATGGCATCGCTGCAGGCCGAGTTCCGCGAGGCGTCGGCCGAATTGTCGGCTCTGGCGTAGAGCTTGGCGACTTTCCGGGGCAGACCTCTTCCAGTCAGTGGACCTGTCGCATGACGGCCAACCGCGCCGGTGCGTTCTCCCAACCGTTCATCATAGCAGCACTCCTCACACCTGCCCCGCAAGGGTAGAACTGCCCCCATACCTGGAGGGCGTTCCGACATTGACAGGGCCGGGAGCCGATAAGGGGGCGGTTGGGATGAAACCATCCTTTCGGCGGCCATCGTGTCGGGATGTGACCGGGGTGAACCCCCTCCAACTTCCAGCTTGCTTTCACCCGTTCAGGGGTATAATTTGAGTATGCGGAGGGCAGGAAGAGAAGTACTCCGCCGGGTCGGGAAAGTCATTTCACGCTCTAATAATCCGACGTTTTCGTGACGATAGAATTGCAAGTCGGCAGCAATTGGGAAGCTCACGGTATCAGGGAGAACAGCGATGCGAAAGATGTTGGTTCTGGTCGGACTGGCGGCGCTGCTTCTGGCGGGATGTGACAGCGATACGTCGTCGCCCACAGTGGCGGAAAAGGAAGCTGTCAGCACGGGGCAGATGCCTGTGGAGACGCGGGCCCTTCTGGAAGAGAATGCCGCAGATGAAACCGATATCGATCTGTCAGGGGTGAGGTTGGGATTCGACGACGATCTGGCCGCAGCGGCATGGGAGAACTATGACGTTTTTGCCGTGACGATCGCATGGGGAGATGTTTACGGCCAATTGGGGGCGAGCGTGTCGAGCACTGATTGGGCCGGGACGCTGAGCCTGGAAAGCGGCCCTGGGCTTGTCGATGTCCGGGGGGTGATCGACTTCGAGCGAGGGCAGGACTCGCTGATTCCGGTAGACAGCCGACACCTGGTGCATTGGGTGTCGCTCACGAACCGGGACATCGACGGGCTAGCCTTCCTCGTGTTCATCGAGAAAACGAACACCGATGTGACGGCGCCATTCGTACGGTTCACCACAGCGCCATTTTCGCTCGATATGAGTCGGAGTGACCTGAAGGATTTCGCGCAGTTCTTCACTATCGGTGACAACAAGGCCGTGGCGGTGCTGTCGCGGCAGATCTGGCGCACGACGTGTCCGGGAGGATTCATCAAAGGGGAGTGGGCGCGGGTGAACAACACCGGTGATTCCGGGTATTTCAGCGGCCTGTGGCTGGATCGTAACGGCGAACCAGTCGGCATGATGACGGCTCAGTACCGAACCCTTGATAACGGAGACCGCGTTTTCGAGGGAAGCATCAGCGGCGTTATGCTGACGGTGGTGCTGGGCGAGGTCAAGGGTGTGTGGGCCTACGATGATTACCGGATGTGCGTGACCTGCGGGCAGGGGCACGGTTGGTTCCGCGGGAGAGTGGAGTGGAATAGTGCCTCCTCGTGGCCGGGGCTGCACGGCGGGTTCCGCGGCGTGTTCGGAGACTACGGGCTGGCCCCGGAGGCGCGGGTGATGCCGCTGCGAGGTGCGTGGCGGGTCGACTGCCCGAACACGACAGATGTGGTGGTTCCCGCTGAAGACTGAGCCGTCGCAGCCCGAAGGTGTATTTGACCGGGTGCCTCAAGATGGGGCGCCCGGTTTTTTTGTCCGAAGGCATCGGTAAGCAGCCCACCGCCTTTTAGTTGCCAACCGCCACGGTTGGCTGTACCATTTCTGAGAACTTCGGGGTACTGGTTACGAACATGAAAATTCTCTACTGGACCGGATATTTCATTTCGCTGGCGACGGCGCGCATCATCTTCCGGGAACGGATCGCGGGCAAAGAGCACGTGCCGAAGACCGGCGGCTTCATCCTCGCGACTAACCACATCTCGTACTACGACCCGCCGTTTATTGGGAGTGCGACCGGGCGGGAGATGGCCTTCTTCGCCAAGGCGGAGCTGTTTGCGGTGCCGGTGCTGGGCTGGTTAATTTCACGGACCAATGCGATGCCGGTGAAACGGGGGGCAGTGGACCGTAACGCGCTCAAAATGGCCATTGAGACGATCCGCAAGGGGTACGGCCTTACAGTATTCCCCGAGGGAACACGGTCGAAGACGGAGTCGTTCCTGGAGCCGAAACCGGGATTGGGGCTCATCGCGAGCAACGCTCGGTGCCCCATTATCCCGGCGTATGTGCATGGAACAAATAGGCTTAAGGATGTCTTTCTGGGCCGGGAGAAACTCCAGGTCGTATTCGGGGAAGCACTGCCGCCATCGTGGGTGGAGTCGTTCCCGAAGTCCAAGGAGGGGTACCTTGCAATGGCAGCGGCAGTGATGGAGCGGATCGGTGAGTTGAAGCGAGGGGCGGGTTTATAGCTTGAATAGACAGCGCTCGACAGGGAACAAAGGGGGGCAGAAATCGCTTGCAAAAGTGACGATATGTGTTATATATCTGATCGCCCCCGGAAGCACTCTGGGGGACGATTGTTCTGATGGTCTTCCGCGCGCGGAAAATCCAAAGCTATCGGAACCAGAGTTAGGAGGTTCTTAACACTACACATGGCAAACGCCAAGCAGTCCGAAACCACAGCCCAAAAGCTCTCCAAGCGCAAAACGCAATCCACTCGAAAGACCCAGCGAATCAAAACCAAGGTGACCAAACCTGGGGGTGTTGATTTTGTACGCCCGGGATTGGTCGAGGAAGATGCGGCGCAGCGTGAGCGAGTAATCACCAGTCGCCATCGCCGGGTGGCTGAGAAAGCCCAGCAACGCCAGGTAACCGACGGCGGGGCAGTCGATGAATCGACCGTTCAGGCGGTCCGCATCACCGACGTCGCGGGTGTCGTCTACGACCCCGAAGAGTACCAGCAGATGGTCGACATGTACGATGGTACGATTAAGTCGATCAAAGAGGGCGAAGTTGTTTCCGGTCGGGTGATCGGGATCAACCGCGACGACGTCATTGTCGACGTCGGGTTCAAGTCCGAGGGTATCATCCCGATGGCCGAATTTCAGCAGCCGATCACTGTCAAGATGGGCGATGAGATCGAAGTGTTCCTCGAGCAGATCGAGGATTCGCACGGCCAGCTGATTCTCTCCAAGCAAAAAGCGGATTTCATGCGGGTCTGGGAAAAGATCCGCGAGGTCCACGACAGCGGGGAGAAGATTTCGGGTATCGTGGCGCGCCGGATCAAGGGCGGGCTCGTGGTCGATATCATGGGTGTCGACGCGTTTCTGCCGGGATCACAGGTAGCGCTGCGTCAGGTGCCGGACTTTGACGCGCTGATCGGCGATTCGATGGATGTCAAGATCATCAAGATCAACAAGTCGCGCCGCAATATCGTGGTGTCCCGCCGGGTCGTGCTCGAAGAGGAGCGCGAGAAGATGCGGGCTCACCTGCTCAACGAAATCGCGGTCGGCCAGGTGCGCCAGGGAATCGTGAAGAACATCACCGATTTCGGCGTGTTTATCGACCTGGGCGGCGTGGATGGTCTGCTGCATATCACCGATATGTCGTGGGGCCGGATTCGCCATCCCAGCGAGCTCGTGTCGCTGGGCGACAAGATCGATGTCAAGATTCTGGATTTCGATGAGCGGACATCGCGCATCTCGCTCGGTCTGAAGCAGATGACGCCGTATCCGTGGGAGAACATAGAGCAGAAGTTCCCGCTCGGGCGCAAGGTCAAAGGCCGGGTCGTGTCAATCACGGACTACGGCGCCTTTGTCGAGCTCGAGAAGGGGATTGAAGGCCTCATTCACATTTCCGAGATGTCCTGGACGCAGCACATCAAGCACCCGTCGAAGATCATGAATGTCGGCGATGAGGTCGAAGCGGTCGTGCTGTCCGTGGACAAGGAAAACGAGAAGATCTCTCTCGGCATCAAGCAGATGGAGCCGGATCCGTGGACCACGATCGAGATGAAGTACCCGGTGGGGAAGATTGTGACCGGCAAGGTACGCAATCTGACCGCGTTCGGGGCGTTTGTCGAGCTCGAGGAAGGCATCGACGGCCTGGTGCACATCAGTGACATGTCGTGGACCAAGCGGATTCAGCATCCGTCGGAGATCATGAAGAAGGGCGACCGGGTCGACGTGAAGATCCTGAAGATCGATCACGAGAACCGTCGCATTTCGCTCGGTTACAAGCAGCTCGAGGATGATCCGTGGCCCGAGATCGCCAAGAAGTATGGCGTGGGCGCGGAAGTGCTCGGGACCGTCCAGCGCGTGCTGGATCGGGGCGTGGTGGTTGACCTCGACGGTTCCGTCGAGGGCTTCGTGCCGTCCACGCAACTTGGCCGCAAGGATCTGACCGATCCGACCGGCGTGTTCAAAGAAGGCGACCAGATCCCGCTTCAGGTGATCGAGTTCGATCGGAACCAGCACAAGATCGTGCTGTCGGTTTCGGCGTACTACAAGAAGCGGGAGCGCAGCGAATTGGAGGGCTTCCTCCTGGCGCATCCGGTCGTGGGTGGGCAGGCAGGGGCCGAAGGAATTCCCGAGGACCTGCGCCGTCACCTTGAGCCGGAGCCCGAAACCGCTCCGGCGCCGGCGCCGATGCCGCGCGAGACGCGTCGTTACCAACCGCAGCCTGAGCCGGAGGAGGAAGAGATCCCTCAGCTTCCGCCGGTCGAGACCAGCACCAGCATGGCCGATGCCATGCCCGAAGCGCTGACGCTGATGGTGGAGCGGGCGAACGCGGAAGCGGCTGGCCGTGCCGCCGAGCGGTCGAACGAGGACAAAAAAGAGTCCGAGTAAGACGACCTGTATTGGATCTTTCAACCCGGCGATCATCAGGTCGCCGGGTTTTTTGGGCCGACGCCGAACCAATGGGACTTGTGCGCGAAGACGTATGGTCCTATGTTGGAACAGACCTCTCAACCGAAAGGAGTACAGATGGTGATTCGATCAATACTGAAAGCGATTACACTCGCGGCGGCAGTGCTGACATTGCACGTGGCAGGATGGGCGCAGGACGACGGTCCGAAAAGCAGCTACGGTGTACGGGCGGGGTTTGGGCTAGATCCGGACCAGTTTGTGATCGGGGCTCAGGCGGAGATGGGGCAGTTTGCGAAAGTGTTCCGGTTTGCGCCGAGTGTCGACGCCGGTTTTGGCGATAATTTCACGACGGTAGCGTTTAACGCCGACCTTCGGATGGATCTGGTGCCGCTGCCCAAGTCGGGAGTGGTGCTCTATGTTGATCTCGGTCCGACGCTGAGTTGGATCGACCACAAAGATTTTGACAGCGATACGGAAGTCGGGATGTCACTGGCGGCCGGGTTGCACCTTCCGATGGGGCGTTCGAACACCTACAATGTCGAGGCGCGGTTTGGGTTCGGTGATATCCCCGAGTTTCGAATGCTCCTCGGCGTCTACTTCGGCGGCGACCGCAATCGGCGGGGAGTGATCGAGGAAAACTGAGCCTGGGCGTTTGCAGGGGGCTGTGAGGAAGGAGGCGGTGCATGGCGACTGGTAACGGCGGGCGAAAGGTCAGGCTGGTGCTGATCGGGCTGATCGTTTTGCTGGCGCTGATCGTGACGATTCAGAACACGAATGAAGTCGTCTTTCGTTTCGTGTTCTGGCAG
>JBGSIV010000056.1:0-4613 GCA_041742355.1 Candidatus Zixiibacteriota bacterium | reverse complement strand
GTCACCGGGCAGCGAGCTGAAGAGGGACGCGGCGCCGAAGAGGAAACGCTTGTTGGCGTTGGTCGTCGCGATGCTGTTGCCCTCGTAGAGAAACCGGCCGAGGTCGAAGGCCGAGTTGATGGCGGTGGTCGTCACCGCGCTGTCCATGACGACCTTGGCGTTGTCCCACATGAAGCCGACCGTCCCGCCGACTAAGGGTTCATCGCTGTACACGTACAGGTCGAGGCGAAGCTTGTACTGACCGGCTCCGGGGTCCGGGACAACCGTCGGGACGAGGGCAATCGTGTCCATCGTGCCGAACGGATCGACCTGCGCCAGAGCAACATTCCCGGCCGACAGCACCAGCGTGGCCAGGGAAATCAGAAGCAGTTTTCTCATAGGTTAAGTCTCCCGGTATGTTTGGTCACTGGTATGTTTGCAATTCCTGCGCCTGCTCCGCGGGGCCGTTCCCACCGGCGAATCCGTAACAGGCGATCCGCAAGAAACTTGAAGAACATTGGATCCCGAATCGGCTCCAGAGACACTCCGGAACCTCGCCTGCACATACAATCTACAATTCACAATGATGTTGTCAACTCCGAAAGCGCCTTCCAATAATAGTAGCCACTATTATCTACCATACTCCGTCTCGCATGCGTCACGCCATGACGCTTTTCACCTGTACTTCACCCAAAAAACTATGTATGCTTCCTGCCGGAACCATCAGCCTGGAGTGAACATGGAGCAGTACGTTGCGTGGGTTTCCACCAATCCCATCTTCTCGGCGGCCATTCAGTTCGGCCTCCTTGGGACCCTCGGCGAAGTCATTTCGGTGAGCCTTCGGAGCAAGCGTTTAGCGCTGCCCGGCACCTCGTTTGAAACACTCGCCAAAATCCTTGCGTGGGCTCTCTTGGGGATCATCATCAAGTACGGTTTCGCCGGCATGAAAGGATTCACGTCCGCTTTGCTCGAACACGCCCTTCTCCCATCCTTCTTTGCCGCCGGTCTCGGCTGGGCCTTCGCCGTTTCCGTTCTCACCAACGTCTTCTTCGGGCCGCAAATGATGTTCTTCCACCGCCTCGAAGACAATCTCATTCTCCGGAAGTGGGACATGGCCGGCCTCACGACAGCCTGGTGGACCCTGCTCTGGTTTTGGATCCCCGCCCATACCGTGACTTTCGCCCTCCCTGCCGAGTATCAGATCGGCTTGGCCGCGCTTTGGTCGACTGTGCTTGGTCTAATCCTCGGATTCGTGCGAAAGAGGTAGATCGCCCGTGATAGAATATCGCGAGTCGGCATCCGATCTTACGTCTGCGCAGTTGACGGGCTTCTTCGTCGGGTGGCCCAATCCCCCCTCGCCGGAGACTCACCTGCGGATGCTTCACGGGAGCAGTCACGTCGTGCTGGCGCGCGACAACGGTCGCGTTATCGGATTTATCAACGCGGTTTCCGACAACGTCTTGTCGGCCTACATCCCGCTGCTCGAGGTTCTTCCCGACTACCAGCATCAGGGCATCGGGGCCGAACTTGTGCGGCGCATGTTACGTCAGCTTGATGGCTACTACATGGTTGACCTGACGTGTGATCTTGAGATCCAGCCCTTCTATGAGCGACGGGGCCTGCGGCGAATGACCGCCATGATGCGGCGTGATCTGACCGCGCAATGCGGCAAACAGGAGCGGCGCTAGTAGACTTTGGCCCGGGCGGCAAATAGCGCCCGCGGCAGGTCGTATCGAACCGTTCCCGGCTCGGCCCCTTCGCCGACTAAACGGAATCCGAGCTTCTCCAGAACGTGACGCGACGGCATATTATCGCCGAGCGTATCGGCAAACACCGCTTCCACCCGCGGATGCCCGAATGCGAACGCGATCAGTGCAAACGCCGCCTCGGTAGCGTACCCGAGTCCCTGATACTCCGGGATGATCCCGTATCCCAACTCAACCAATCCGTCATCCGACGGACACCCCCGGAATCCCCCACCGCCAACCAATACGCGCGGTGCGCCCTCGGCCGCTTTCCTGACCCAGTAGTACACCCACCACCCCGCAACTTCCGGCCGTAGTTCCATCTCCTGCACGAACACCGGCAGCGCTTCGGCGTAGTCCTCGGACGGCCATTCCGTCGGCACCACTGCGCCCAGCAGAGCGGCCAGTTGCGGCGAGCGATCCCGGTCCGCCCGTAACATTGCCAGCGTCGCCGGTATCAGTTCGAGACGCATTGATGTGATTATGCGCGCCTGCGCCATTGGTTCACTTTCATTCCTTGGACTGCCACTGCGGATTACCTTTTCTCCGCTGCCGCGACAATCTCAACCTCGAACAGCTTCGGCCAGAGCTTTCCCGTCAGGAAGAGCCGCTTCCCGACGCTATCCCACGCGATCCCGTTCAAAACATCGATCGTGTCGCCGTAGTCATCCGGCCCAAGTAGCGCCGGCACCTCAATCCAGCCGACCACAGCACCCGAGGATGGATCGATACGGGCAATACGGGTGCCCGGCCAGATGTTAGCGTAAATCTCACCGTCGACGTACTCCAGCTCGTTGAGACGCTGCACCGGCACATCGCCCGCCCGAACCGTGATGAACCCCTTGTATTCGTACGTATGGGAATCAAGGAATTGCAGATTGGAGGATCCGTCGCTCATGATGAGGCGATTGCCATCGTAGGTCAGCCCCCAGCCCTCTGTAAGGTACGTGAAATGACCCGTCGGTTTCAGCGTGTGTTTGTCATACACAAATCCGGTCCGGGAGGTCCAGGTGAGCTGCAGGATCCGGTCCCCGACGATAGTCACGCCTTCCCCGAAATACTGGTCGCCCAGTTCTTCCTTCTGCAGTACCTCCCCCGTCTCCAGTTTCACCCGGCGAAGGCTCGATGAACCAAGTTGACCCGTCCCTTCAAACAGACTGCCGTCCTCATAGACTAGACCCTGTGTGAAGGCCTCCGTGTCATGCGGGTACACGTTGACAACCTTGACGCTGAATATGGGAATGTCGCGTGCTGCTGCCGGTTTCTTGTCGGATGCCCCGCACGCCGCGAGGAGGGTCACCACAACCCCGAAACCGGCACCGAACGCCAGACATCTGATCCAACCCCGGGCGCTCACGGCTCCTCCGACACCTCGATCTCGAACAACTTCGGCCAGTTCTTGCCGGTCACAAAAATCCTGGCACTTGCGGTATCGTACGCAATTCCATTCAACACGCCGGGCAGCGGCTGTCCTGCAGGGGCAAGGAGTCCCTCCAGATTCACGTAGCCGAGCACTCTTCCCGACTCCGGGTCGATTCGGGCGATTCGTTGAGTCAGCCATATGTTCGCCCATACCTCCCCTTCTATGTATTCCAGCTCGTTCAACATAGCCACCGGCCCGAGAGTATCGTGCACCAGGATGCTGTCGATCAGGGCCATAGTGGTGAGGTTGCGGAAGAATAGGTAGGAACTGCCCGAGCTCATGATAAACCGGTCACCGTCATGCGTGAGCCCCCACCCTTCAGTCTGGTACGTGAACTGCCCAAGCGAATCAAACGATGATCGGTCATAGATGAAACCCACATGATCCTGCCACGTGAGCTGGTAGATCTTGCCGTTCACGATCGAGATGCCTTCCCCAAAGTAGTAGAATCCACCCGGCCGGGCCGGTATGTTGCGGACTTGCACGACCGCCCCCGTCACCAGATTCACCCGCCGAAGCGTCGACTCCCCGTGGAGTCCGGTTCCTTCGTACAGGTATCCGTCCGGCTCGAAAACCAGCCCCTGCGTGAACGCATCGTCATCGTGGGGGAATTCATTAACCACCGTATAGGTGTAGTTCTTGACCTCCCACGGCTCCGGATCGGGGTCCGGCTCCGGATCGGTCGACTTGGAGCAGCCACCCACCAGAATCACGGCAGCGGCGATCATGCTGAATACGGACGCCAGCCACCAGCCGGCTCTGTTGGAAGAGGACATGACGCAAAAGTACGGCGCGGCGGCTCAATCCGCAACGAGATTTCGCCGACGCGGCCACTCCCCCCGGGACTGGAATCGGCCGACACAAGAACGCCCGCGGGCAGAATCCATACCCTCGGGCGTGATTGGACTAGAGAAGATCAGTAGCAGCCGGGCCTCCCCCGACCCGGCCGCGCTTCTGAGACAGTCTATCCGTTACCTCATGGCTCCGATTGCGCCGAATCCACGACCGGCTCGTGTACTTGAATTTCGAACAGCTTCGGCCAGTACTTTCCGGTCACAAATATGCGACCGCCGACCGAGTCATAGGCAATGCCGTTCGGGGCGCGGTTCCGAGAGCCGTCGTAATATTCGGAGCCGAGCAACCCTGTCAGGTCAAGGTAACCCGTCACCAGCCCGTTGGCGGGATTGATCATGACTACCGTGGGCGTGGTCCAGATATTGGCCCACACTTCCCCGTTGATATACTCCAGCTCATTAAGCGAATCCACCACACCGTCGTTGTCGCGCACACGGACGCTGTCCACGACCTGATGCGTGAGCGTATCGCAGTGGTACAGGTACTCGTTTCTGGTACTCATGATCATACGGGAGCCGTCGTTGGCCAACCCCCATGCTTTCGCATTGATACGGAATTGCCCGACCGAATCGAAACTCTCCCGGTCGTAGACAAAGCCGATACTGTCCAGC
>JBGSIV010000055.1:0-19476 GCA_041742355.1 Candidatus Zixiibacteriota bacterium | reverse complement strand
CCGAGCCGGTCATCGCCGTCGAACAGGGCGACCTTGGTCGAGGTCGAACCGGGATTGATGATTATCATTTTCTGCGCCATACGATCTCCGCAGGAAGCTTAGATCGATACCGCGGCCAGTTTCACCTGGCGTCCGCGGTCGAACGCCTGGAGATTGACCGGCACGAACTTCTCTTTCACGCGCGCCCTGATCGCTTCCTGCCAGAGCTCGAGGCTGAATGGCAGGTAGTTGGACATGACTCCGAGCAGGATCGTATTCACCAGCCGCGGATTGCCCAGTTCGCCGGCGATTCGATCAGCCGCTACACCGATCACCTTCGGGGCCAGCTTGCGCATCTCGGCGATGGCATCGTGCGGGTAGGTGAAGTCCTTCGATGACGTCACGATGGCGGGTATAAGCTGAGTCTCCGAGACGATAGCCACGCCGGTCTTCTTCATCCAGTCGATCGCCCGTAGGCCTTCGGCCTGTTCGAACGCCAGAAGGACATCGGCGGTACCGTAGCCGATAGTCGGAGCGAAGACTTTGGGAGCGATCTTGACGTGGGACGTGACGACCCCGCCGCGCTGCGACATGCCGTGGACTTCGGATTTCTTGACGTCGAACCCGGCCTGCATGGCGACTTCCGAGATAATCTCGGAGGCGAGGAGCACGCCCTGTCCGCCGACCCCCACGATCAGTATGGCATAGTTGGGATTGTTCATCGTCACACCTTCTCTTTCGCAAACTGGCTCTGCAGCAGGATCGCCTCGGTCGGGCAGACCTGGGCGCAGAGCGTGCAGCCGGTGCACAGGGTCGTGTCGATCGTCGCTTTGGGACGGCCCTTTTCGGTTGTCTCTTCGGAGGCTGCGATCGCGGGGCAGGATAACTTGAAGCAGACGCCGCAGGCGTTGCACAGCTCGGCATCGATCACATACGGCTCATCCATGATGCGTTTGGGCATCAGGACGCACGGGCGCGTGGTGTGAATCACCGAGGGTCCCGGTTTGGCAACCTCTTCCTTTATGATCTCCTGCATCCCCTCGTAGTCGTAGGCATCGCCTTCGCGGTAGTTTTTCACGCCGAGCGCTTTGACCAGCGCGCGGATATCGATCTCATGCGCGGGCTGGCCCATGAGGGTCTTACCCGTGCCGGGGTGCATCTGTCCGCCGGTCATCGCCGTGGCCCGGTTGTCGAGTATTATGACCGTCACGTTGCTTCGGTTGTAGACGGCATCCATCAGGCCGGTTACGCCGGAGTGCAGGAAAGTCGAGTCGCCGATCACGGCTACCACGCCCTTTTCGTACCCCTGGACCTTCTCCATGCCGATGGCATTGCCGATCGAGGCGCCCATGCAGATACAGGAATCGAGCGCCTTGAGCGGCTGCAGCGCCCCGAGCGTATAGCAGCCGATATCACCGGTTACCGCCACGCCGAGTTTGCGCAGGGCCATAAAGGCGCCGCGGTGGGGGCAGCCGGGGCAGAGCGCCGGCGGACGCGGGAACATATCGGCGACAGGCGGGATTTCCGCCGCTCCCGGCTTTTCGATCACACCCGCCGAATGGAGACCTTCGGCCACCCGATGAGGCGACAGCTCACCCTGAATGCCGAAAAACTCCTTCCCTTCCACCTTGATACCGGCCGCCTTGATCTGCTCTTCGTAGAACGGCTCAAGTTCTTCGATCAGGAGCACGCGGTCGTGGGCCGCGACGAACGCGGCGATCTTCTTCAGCGGCAGCGGATAGCTCATGCCCAGCTTGAGGTAGTCCGCCTCGGGCATGACTTCCTTGGCGTACTGGTAGGAAACGCCACCCGTGATGATGCCGATGCGAGATCCGTTGGTCTCGATGCTGTTCATCGGCGTCTCTTCAGAAAACTTCCGGAGCTTTTCGAGGCGCTCGGCAACGACGATGTGGCGGCGCTTGGCGTGGGCCGGGATCATGACATACTTGGCGGCGTCCTTCACGAACTTCTTTTTCGGTCCGGCAACGGGATCCCCCAGTTCGACAATCCCCTTGCTGTGCGAGATACGCGTGGTCACGCGCAACAGGACGGGGGTATCGAAGATCTCGGATAGTTCCAGCGCCGTGACTGTCATGTCTTTGGATTCCTGGGAATCCGCGGGCTCCAGCATTGGCACGGCGGCGAACTTCGCGAAGTACCGGTTATCCTGCTCATTCTGCGAGGAGTGCATTTCCGGGTCATCGGCCGAAACGATCACGAATCCGGCGTTCACCCCGGTGTAGGCGTGAGTCATGAAGGGGTCGGCAGCGACATTGAGGCCGACGTGCTTCATCGTCACGATCGTCCGGGCGCCGCCCAGTGAAGAACCGATGCCGACCTCGTAGGCGACCTTTTCGTTCGGCGACCACTGGGAGTAGATAGAGGGGAAGCGCTCGGCGAGGGTCTCGAGAATCTCGGTCGATGGCGTTCCCGGGTAGGCCGCCGCCAGTCGAACCCCGGCTTCGAAAGCACCCCGGGCGATCGCTTCATTTCCAGATAAAAGTTCTCTCATTTACTGACCGCTTATGTTGATAGGTTCACATTATCATGTTTGGAGCGCGAGAGCCAATTGCCTCTTGCGCACCTGTGAAAACTTTCACATCATAATGCGCAGGCGCAAGCGCCGCAAGCGCTTTTCGCCCAAACCGGCTCTCGGGAAAGGTGTATAAACGACAAATGAAGGCATTTTGAGGGAGGCCGCCGATGTCGTATGTTCCGGCAACACTTCTGATAGGACTGATCATGGTATCCCCTATTGACAAAGTCGACCACAATCCGCAGGATCGTCTGAACGGCCAGTACGTTGGCACCTCATCGTTTACCGCGAGTAGTCCGGCCGACAAGGGATATGAGGAAACGACCGGCATATGGTTCATCTTTGAAGATACCGCCTATTACTACGGCGAAGGGAACACGTTGCCGGAGCCTGGGGGGGCAGGCGACGGCGGCGGGCCATATGAGGTTACGGACAGTACGGTCGCGCTCAACGGCGTCTATCCCAAGATCCTCCGTCCCGTAATTGTTCTGCGCGGGGTCTACCGTTACGAGCTCTCCGGAGACACGCTTACCATGACGCAGCCGTCGGTCGACGGCCCTGGCGGGGGCCACCGCCTGCGGCTCATCCGGCAGTAGTGTACCTGCCGTTCCCCGGATATCTTAACTCGACCGGTTAGTCGCCTTTTCCGACAGGTTCCCGTTGACGGCGGCGATCGGGCATGCTATCGTTCCGACACAACAGAGAAATTCCATTGATGACCGTGCCTCGCTCGGGTCGCCCGGAGGTTCGGATCGTGTCGGAGGACAGCATGAACCTCACCACCAGATTGATCCTCTCCCATTTGGTGATCCTGACCGTTGCGGCGGTTCAGGCGATCGCCGCCGAATCGCCGGCGTCCAAACAGCCCTCTCCCCCCATTAGAATTTTTGTCGATTGCGCCAATTGTGGCGAAGTCTTCGACAACGAGACCCTTGCGATTGACGATTACTTCCGCCAGGAATTGAGCGCTCTCGACTACGTGCGCGATCGCCGGCAGGCGGATGTCCACGTGCTGATAAGCTGGCAAAAGACGGGAGCCGGTGGCACGGAGTTCATGATGGAGTTCATCGGCCAGGGGCGTTTCGCACAGATGCGCGACACGCTTCTGCATGTGGCCAATGAATCCGATACTGACGATATGATCCGGGCGGGCCTGCTGCGCAACTTGAAGATCGGCCTCGTCCGCTACGTTGCCCGTACAGCACAGAGCGATCAACTCAGTGTCGGGTACATGGCTCCGGTGAGCGAATCAGCAGTCGATCAGCCGAGGGATCCGTGGGACTTCTGGGTCTTCAATATCGGCCTCTCTACCCAGTTGAACGGAGAAAAGCACTACCGTGATCTGCAGCTTGTGGGGGAGCTCTCGGCGAGCCGCGTCACCGAAGCATGGCAGTTCTACCTCGGCGGCTGGAATCAGTACTTCGAGCAGAAGTTCGAGTGGATGGACGAATCGGGCATATGGAACTCGACTTTTTCCAAGAAACGCGCCTGGAATTTCACCACGTACGCCGTCAAGAGCCTCAGTAACCACTGGTCGATCGCCCTGACCTGGGAGACCAACAGCAGCACATTTGGCAATCTCGACCTCTCCTCCGTTGTCAATCCCGGTCTTGAGTACAACCTCTTCCCTTACTCCGAATCGTCGCGGCGCATGTTGCGGATCGAATACTACCTCGCTCTCGAGTACGCGGATTACATCGAAAGGACAATCTACTTTGAAACTGAGGAGTGGCTGGTCAGCGAACGGCTTTCCGCTACCGCCGACATCATCCAGCCATGGGGCACGATTACATCGCAGGTGTCCGGCCGCCACTACCTGCACGATTTGGAGAACTACCGTGTCTGGTGGACCAGCCAGCTCTCCCTGCGCGTAATCGAGGGATTGTCGCTCACCCTGTCAAGCCAAGTCCAGTGGATCCACGACCAGCTCTCCCTGCCTCTGGCCGGCGCCACAGAGCAGCAGGCCTTGCTGCGGCAGCGGGAGCTGGAGACCAGCTACCTTTACGGCCTCCAGGTCGGAGTCAACTATTCGTTCGGGTCGATCTATAATAACGTAGTGAACCGGCGGTTCGGCGGATAGGCCAGATTCGTGCAACGCATCGGCGGGTACGGCAGACCGTCGGGTCACAGCCACGCCCGGTCGACAGCACGCGGCGGAACGGGTGGAAGTGCGGCCGCACAGGGTAGATCCTCGACTTCATGCGGCTGCCCGTGCGTGCTGCCTTTTCAGTTCTTCGACAAAGCGGTGGTAATCCCCCTCGATGGTAGCGGACGCGCTGAGCATGAGGACATTCGCTTTGGTCAGGTAGACGAAGGTGCAGTCGCCGGCGGTATCGATCCGCTGAATTCGTTCGAACGGCATGCGACTGCGGCCTGTGTTAGAGATTGCGACCAACCCCGCGTCGGTCACGTCCAGTGTCTGCACCCGTCCGAGAAAACCCCTCCGCTCCTCCGCTCCATGCATTTGGAGAATCCGGCGAATGTGGAAGTTGCGATGAACCAAGACCCAGCCCAGCATGACGATTATGGCAGCCCCGCCAAAAGCCAGCACGTCCACTGCAGCTACCCGGCCAAGTAAACCGAAAAATACAACCCCGGCGAGAGCAACCACGCACAGCATCAGACGGCGCTCGAATCGGGCCGACGTCGAAATCTTGTATTGGTGCCCGGCCAGGGCTCTGAGGTTGTCTCCTGTGTTCTGATAGGTTATGTGCAAAGACAGCACCTCCTGATTTGGGCCAATGTGGACCTGATAAACGTCCGGCACGTCTGTAATACCAGAGAGCATCGGACGGTTCCCCCGTATCGGCAGGGCCAGAATAACGGCTTGTCGCAAAAAGCCTTACGATCACTGAGGGGCCGTCCGGATCGGGTCGCGTACCGACAGCCGTTGACCTCCAAGATCGTCCTGTCGCCCCGCTTCTTCCGTACTTTGTTATCTGACAATGGATTGTCCTTAGGCGTGTTTTTGCACAAGGCTCCCCGATGGGGATAGTTGCCGAAAGATCGCGACTTGCAGGCCTATTCGGGAACCAACCCAATAATTTGTCGTTAATTGACCTTAAATGTTTACAATTCCGTATTGATTTGGTATAATAGACCGAAGAGAGTCACATAGACCTCATTGCACGAGAAACAGAAGGTACGAAAGACCATGAGGATATCATCACTTGAGGAGTACGGCCTGCGCTGCGTGCTGGCGCTGGCACGGCAGGGCACGCAGGGGCAGTTGTCGATTAGCGAC
This sequence comes from Candidatus Zixiibacteriota bacterium, assembly GCA_041742355.1. GTDB lineage: Bacteria > Zixibacteria > MSB-5A5 > GN15 > FEB-12 > JAGNLV01. The sequence goes on along the minus strand of JBGSIV010000055.1, from coordinate 13,717 downwards.
ATCGCCGACCTTGAGGGACTCTCCGTTCCCTACGCCTCCAAGCTCTTGGCGATATTGCGGAAGGCCGGCCTGGTAACTGCCGTTCGGGGCCGCAGTGGCGGATTCTGCATTACACGCGAGCCGCACCAGATCAATCTCCTTGAAGTGATGACTGCGCTCGGCGGCCCGCTCATCGATCCCGACCATTGTGTCCGGTTCAAGGGTCAGCTCGACGCCTGTGTGCACAGCGACAACTGCAGTGTTCACCACGTGCTGGACAGCCTCGCGCTCTATATCAGCGATATACTGAGCCGCACGACGCTTGATGATTTGATTAAACGCACCAACGCCGGTTCAGGGGTGCAGCCGGGCTTTATCGCAGCCGAGAGCCTGCTTTCAGAGCCTCCAGTAGCCACCGATATCACGGTCGCCCGCGCCGAGGATGGTGAGACCAGAAGTGAAAAGTACAAACAACAGTCTATATAAGGAAACGAACGGCAATGGCAGATAAGACTCCGCTCTTCGACCTCCGGGACATTCATGTTGAAGTCGAGAGCAAAGAAGTGGTCAGCGGTGTATCGCTGACGGTGTACCGGGGCGAGGTCCATGCGATTATGGGGCCGAACGGCTCGGGCAAATCCTCGCTCTCCAACGCCCTGATGGGTCACCCGAACTATCGGGTTACCGCCGGCGAGGCATATCTTGACGGCCGGAACCTGCTGGAGATGGAAGCGGACGAACGCTCCCGCTCCGGGCTCTTCCTGGCGTTTCAGTATCCACTGGCGATCCCAGGGGTGACGGTGGCCAATTTCATGCGCGCGGCGGTTCAATCGCATCGCGGCAAAGGGGCCGACATGACCGATTTCCGCAAGGTCTTCACCGGCAAAATGGCCGACCTGAATATCGACCGCGAGTTCGCGGCCCGGTACCTCAACGAAGGGTTCTCGGGTGGCGAGAAGAAGCGCATCGAGATTCTCCAGATGGCGATGCTCAACCCGAAGATGGCTCTCCTTGACGAAACCGACTCGGGGCTGGATATCGACGCCCTCAAGACGGTGGCCGAGGGAATCAACCGGTACCATACGGAGGAGAACGGCCTCCTTCTGGTCACACACTACCAGCGGTTGCTGAACTACGTGAAGCCGGATCATGTCCATGTCATGTCGCGAGGCAAGCTGGTCAAATCGGGTGGTCCGGAGCTGGCGCTCGAACTGGAGGAGCGCGGCTACGACTGGCTCGTGGGCACGGCACCCGAAACGGCACAGGTGTAAAGTATGGCAGAGACAGCACGCGCAAAACAGAACGCCGAACTGGCGACCCTTGGTGAAGATTACGCCACCAAGTACGGTTTCCACGATCCGGTGAATTACTTCCATAAAGGAGCCCGTGGTATCAACCACGAAGTGGTTGAGATGATCTCCCGGATGAAGGGGGAACCCCGCTGGATGGCCGACCGCCGGCACGAGGCGCTGGATATATTCCTCGCCAAGCCGATGCCGCAGTGGGGGAACACGAAGCTCCTCGGCGAAATCGATTTCGATAACATCTTCTACTTCATGAAACCGATCGAGCATCAGGGGAAGAGCTGGGATGATGTCCCCGAGTATATCAAGAAGACTTTCGACCGCCTCGGCATTCCCGAAGCTGAGAAGAACTTCCTTGGCGGCGTTTCGGCGCAGTACGAATCGGAAGTGGTGTACCATTCGATGCGCGACGACCTCAAGGAGCAGGGAATCGTCTTCCTGGATATGGACTCGGCCCTGCGCGAGCGGCCGGATATTGTCGAGAAGTACTTCGGCACGGTGATTCCGTCGGCCGACAACAAGTTCGCCGCCCTCAATACGGCTGCCTGGTCGGGCGGTTCGTTCATCTATGTCCCGCCGGGGGTCGATGTGAAGATCCCGCTGCAGGCGTATTTCCGCATCAACGCGGAGAATATGGGGCAGTTCGAGCGGACGCTGATTATCGCCGACAAGGGATCACGGGTGCACTACATCGAGGGCTGCACGGCCCCGGTGTACTCGACGGACTCCCTCCATTCGGCGGTAGTTGAGCTGATCGCGCTCGAAGGAGCGTACATCCGCTACACGACAATCCAGAACTGGGCGCGCAATATCTACAACCTCGTCACGAAACGGGCCACCGCGCACAAGAACGCGACGGTGGAGTGGGTCGATGGAAATATCGGCTCGCGGCTGACGATGAAGTACCCGTGCATTCAGCTGGTCGGTGAAGGCGCAAAGGGGGAAATCCTCTCGGTGGCGTTCGCCGGTATCGACCAGCACCAGGACGCCGGCGCCAAGGTGATCCACGCCGCGCCGAATACGTCGTCGCGGATTACCTCGAAATCCATTTCGAAGGACAACGGCCGGGCGTCGTACCGCGGCCTGGTCAAGATCCACAAGAACGCGGTCAATTCCAAGGTGTCGGTCGAGTGCGACGCGCTGTTAATCGGCGAAGCGGCCCGGTCGGATACGTATCCGACGATGGAGATCGACAACGATCTGGTCCGCGTGGAACACGAGGCCCGCGTCTCCAAGGTGGCCGAGGAACAACTCTTCTACCTCACCAGCCGCGGCCTCACTGAGGACGATGCCCGACTGCTCATCGTCAACGGCTTTATGGAGCCGTTCACCAAGGAGCTGCCGATGGAGTACGCGGTCGAACTGAACCGGCTGATTGAACTTGAAATGGAAGGGTCGATCGGATAGCTATGAACACCCACGATATACTGGATATGCCGGGCGCCGAGCACCAGATTCCGGAGTACTCCCCAGCGCTGCTTCGCGGTCCCGAGTGGCTGCGCGGCGTACGTCGCCGCTCCCGGGATCTGTTCAACGCCGCGCCTCTCCCCCGCCGTGGGCTGCACCTGTGGCGTTACACCGACCCGGCCACCTTCCTCGTCCCCACCGGCAATATCGCCGATACGGTGGTGAGCGAGGATCAGGACACTGTGATTCGGCTGGAGAAGGAGCATGTCGACAGCGGACATCTCGCCGCGCTGGTCACCGACCTCGCCGGCCGCGAAATCGCCACGTATGGCGCCGAATCTCTGGCCAAGCTGGGCGTGATTGTCGAGCCGCTTTCGGTGGCAGTTGAACGGCACCACGAGTTGGTGGAAAAGCACCTGTACTCGCTGGTCGATGCCCACATGGGCAAGTTCGAGGCCCTCAATAGCTCGCTCTGGAATGACGGAATCTTCGTATATGTGCCGGCCGGCAAGACGGTCGAGAAGCCGATTCACCTCCTGCGCGAGGCTGGCGCCTCCGGTTCGGCGTTTTTCCCGCGCCTGCTCGTGGTTGTCGGGCGGAACGCCGAGATGACCCTGATCGACGAGTACGCCGGCGGTCCCTCCGATGGCGACACCTATGCCAGTGTCAACGCCACGGTGGAGATTATTGCCGAGGATGACAGCCGGGTCCGGTACGTATCGGTACAGCGTCAGGGCACAGCGGTGAATATGTACCTGTCGCACCGTGCACAGATCGGCCAGAACGCCCAGATGCTCACAATCCCGCTGGCGTTCGGCGGGAATATAGCCAAGCAGAATTTCGGTGTGATTCTGAACGGCCGCGGGGCGAACAGCCGGATGTTCGGCATGCTTTTCGGATCCGGATACCAGCACTTCGACAACCACACGCTCCACGAGCACCGGTCCGGCACCACGACCTCGGATATCGATTTCAAGACGGTGCTGCGGGACAAGGCGGTTTCGGCCTACACCGGCCTCATCCGTATCGAGCAGCACGCCAAGACGTGCGAGGCATACCAGGAGAATCGCAACCTCCTGCTCAACCGCGGCCCGAAGGCGGAGACCATTCCGGAACTTGAGATCCTCAACGAGGATGTCAAGTGCAGCCACGGCGCGACGATCGGCCCGATCGACCCGGAGTCGATCTTCTACCTTACCGCCCGCGGAATCGAGCGGAATGAGGCGGTGCGCATGATCGTGTCGGGGTTTGTTGCGTCGACGTTGAAGCAGATCCCCGATGATCTGCGCGAGCGGATTGGGGAGTTCGTTACCGAGCGGCTGGAAGGGATCTGACATGGCCGGCTTTCGCAAGGTAGCCAGTGTGGGGGACATCCCTCTTGCCACGATGCGGGCGTTCCAGGTCGGCCACAGCCGAATAGTCGTGTGCAATGTCGGCGGCAGTTTCTATGCGATCGCCGATGAATGCACGCACGACGGCGCGCCGATTTCGACCGGACGCCTGTTCAAAGAGCAGGTTGTCTGTCCGCGCCACGGCGCCCGGTTCAATGTCAAGGACGGAGCGGTCGAGGCTCCGCCGGCTGTCGTGCCGGTCGAAACTTATGAGGTCAAGATCGATGGCGACGATATCCTCGTCGCGGTCGATTGATCGGGGTTCGCAAGGGAGACCATGAAGCATGGAACAGAGAATGCAACAGCATCCGGAAAGACTCGCGTCGGCGTCATCGCCGATCCAGGTGGAGCGCATCAAGGCCGATTTCCCCATTCTCCAGACAAAGGTCAACGGCCATAACCTGGTGTATCTCGACAACGCGGCGACAACGCAGAAACCGCGGGGCGTGATCGACGCACTGACCGATTTCTACAGCCGCTACAACGCCAACATTCACCGGGGGCTTCATTTCCTCTCGGAAAGATCGACCGAGCTCTACGAGCGAACGCGCACGCACGTGGCCCGTTTCATCGGTGTAGATTCTCCCGAGGTCATCTTCACTCGCGGCACGACCGAGGCGATCAACCTCGTCATGTATACGTGGGGTGAGGAGAACATCGGCGAAGGGGACGAAATCGTCATCACCGAGATGGAACACCACGCCAACCTGGTGCCGTGGGTGGTACTGGCAAAGCGCAAGAAAGCGGTGCTCAAGCGGATCCCCATTACCCCCGACGGCCTATTGGATTTGAGCCAGATCGACAGCATCCTCACCCCCCGGACGAAACTGGTGGCGATTAGCCACATGAGCAACGTTCTCGGGACGATCAACCCGGTAGCGGAGATCGCGGCGAAAGCCAAACGGCATGGTGCGGTCGTCCTGGCCGATGGCGCCCAGGCCGCCCCGCATCTTCCACTTGACATCAAGGCGCTTGGCGTCGATTTCTACGCTTTTTCTTCGCACAAGATGCTCGGCCCGACGGGAGTCGGCGTCTTGTGGGGGCGCAGGGATCTGCTCGAAGCCATGCCGCCATTCAACATGGGGGGCGAGATGATCCGCGAGGTCCGCTTTGATCACGTGACCTGGGCCGAGTTGCCCAATAAGTTTGAAGGCGGTACCCCGAGCATTGCCGATGTCGTAGCGTTCGACGCTGCCCTGACGTATCTCGATGAGATCGGCATGGACCGGGTTCGCGGGCATGAACAGGCGCTGACCGGCTACGCTATCGACCAGCTCCGCACGATTCCGGGCATTGAGATCCAAGGACCGTCCGATCCCGCGCTCCGGGGCGGTGCGGTATCGTTCACCGATCGGGATCTCCACCCGCATGACATCAGCACGTTCCTCGATTCTCAGGGGATTGCGATCCGCGCCGGACACCACTGCGCCCAGCCGCTCATGCGGATCCTCGGCAAGGTGGCCACCGCGCGGGCCTCGCTCTATATCTACAACGACGAATCGGACATTGACGCACTGGTCGCCGCTTTGAGGCAGATGAGGAGTTACTTCGGGCTATGACCAATCTCGACGACATGTACCGTGAGGTCATCCTCGACCACTACCGTGCCCCGCGCGGCAAGAAACCCGTGGAAAGGTCCGACATTTCTTCGAAGGGCCACAACCCCGCCTGCGGCGACGAATTGTCGCTCGATGTCGAGATGGATGACGGCACGGTCAAAAATGTCCATATCGATTGCAAGGGCTGCGCGATCTCAACCGCCTCGAGCTCTATCCTCGCGGAAGTGATCAAGGGACGCTCGCTTGAAGATGCCAAGCGGATTGCCGGAGTCGTGCGGAAAATTCTCAAGGGGGAAGAGACGCAGGTTCCTGAGGAGCTGGGGGATGTCGACGCGCTGCAGGGAGTCCGCAACTTTCCCGTACGTATCAAATGTGCGCTCCTGGCGTGGGTGACGCTGATCGAAGGGATCAGCAATTATGAGCAGGGAAATGCGCCGGCCGCGGCGAAGGCCTCGACTGAGGAAAAGGAGTAAGCAGAACGATATGGCAGTTCCGACGAAAGAACAGGTGATCGAAGTTCTCCGGCCGATTCATGACCCGGAGATCCGTATCGGGATAGTTGACCTCGGTTTGGTGTACGATGTCCTGCCCTATGATTCGGGCAAAGTCGAAGTCAAGATGACGCTAACTACCCCTGCCTGTCCCTATGGCGAAATGCTCATTACGGAAGTGCATAAGGAGGTTGCCGCCATGGAGGGAGTCAAAGAGGTCGAGGTGATTCTGGTCTGGGAACCGATGTGGGATCCGGAATCGATGGCTTCGGATCTCGCCAAGGATATTCTCGGTATCTGGTGACGTCGAATCTGTCCATAACTCCAAGGTGGCGTGCTCTCTCCCCTCCGCGATCACGGCCGTGGCCGGCGGTTCTGCCCCATCTGTCACATTTCCGTTAGGATCGGCCCTGCCGGACGATTCCGCAGAACTTCTCCCTTTACAAATGCGTTTCTCATGGATACACTGGTGCCCTTAGGGTAGCGACAACGTGGACAACGACAGCGGCGCCATGCAGTTGCCGCGGGGCATTAGAATTGGGCTTGGCCCCGGTGTCCCTGTCCACGGGCCTGGACTTATACAACGAAGCGGGTAAGACATGACAGAATCCGAGGGGCGCGCGGACATTGGATCCCTGCGCATAAGCAAAGATCGAAAGTACAACGACCGCCCGAGCCGTCGACGCTGGCGCTGGATAGTGTATCCACTTCTGCTGGTTGTCGCGGTCGGCGCCTATTTCCTTTTCCGAGAGTTCGTGAAACCGGCCACCAAAGTCCGGACCGCCACGGTCACGCTGTTGACCGGCTCCGAGGCCACGGCCGAATTGGTGGCTACGGGTTACGTGGTGGCACAGCGGAAAGCCGAAGTAGCCTCCAAGGGCACGGGGCGTTTGGAACGCCTGGAATTCGAGGAAGGGGATACGGTCGAAGCCGGTGAAGTTATTGCGGAACTGGACAATGACGATATTCGAGCGCAGCTCAATCAGGCGCGGGCCCAGCTCCGCGTGGCCGAGGTCGACACGCTCAATACAGGTCGGCAGATCCGGCGGGCGCAGGAGTTGCTGTCGTCGGGCTCCATTCCAAGGACCGATTTCGAGCAGGCCGAAACGGCCTACCTGACCGCACAGGCGCGGGTGAGTGCGGCTCTGGCGGCAGTCGCGTCGGCCGAAGTGGCGCTTGAGAATACCTTCATCCGAGCGCCATTTGACGGTACGGTACTGACCAAGAATGCCGATGTCGGCGAGATTGTCGCACCGTTTGCATCATCGGCGACATCCAAGGGCTCGGTCGTGACGCTAGCCGATATGAACTCGCTCGAGGTCGAGGCCGATGTTTCCGAATCAAACATTCAGAAGGTAGCGCCCGGGCAGCGGGCGGAGATCATTCTCGATGCCTACCCGACCGTGCGGTATCCGGGTCGGGTGAAGAAGATTGTGCCGACCGCCGATCGCGCCCGCGCCACGGTCCTGACTAAAGTGGCGTTTGACTCGATTGATGCGAAGGTCTTGCCGGAAATGTCGGCCCGCGTGAACTTCTTCGTGCAGAGTGATGATACGACCGCCGCCATCGAGAAACCGACACTTGTCGTGCCGGATGATGCGATCACCACGCGCAACGATGCCCGGGTGGTTTTTGTCATTGAACAGGATTATGTAACCGCGAGGACAGTACAGATCGGCCGCCAGCTCAACGAGTATACTGAGATCCTCAGCGGTCTGCAGGAGGGGGACAAGGTCGTGCTGACTCCTCCCGGCAAGATGGAGACCGGCCAGAAGATTGAGATTACATATTAAGAGGTCGCGATCATGAAACAGGCGCTCGTTCGACTTGAGAATATACACAAATCTTACTGGCGTGACTCGCTGGAGATACCCGTCCTGCGCGACATCAGTTTCGATATACCCGAGGGGGAGTTCCTGGCCCTCATGGGGCCATCGGGTTCGGGAAAGACCACGCTCTTGAACCTGATTGCGGGGATCGACCGTCCTTCGGATGGCAGGCTGTTTGTGGGCGAGGAGGAAATCTCGCGGATGTCGGAGGCGGAACTGGCGAAATGGCGGAGCCGCACGATCGGGTTCATCTTCCAGTTCTACAACCTTATGCCGGTGCTGACGGCCTTTGAGAACGTCGAGCTGCCGCTGCTTCTGACCAGACTTAACCGCGCCGAACGCCGCAAACAGGTGGAGACGGCGTTGTCGATTGTGGGATTGGGGGATCGGATGCACCACTACCCCAACCAGCTCTCCGGCGGCCAGGAACAGCGCGTCGCGATCGCCCGGGCGATAGTAACCGACCCGGATGTGCTTTTGGCCGATGAGCCCACGGGGGACCTGGACAAGCAGTCGGCCGAGGATGTCATGAACCTTCTCGGTTACCTGAACCGGGAGTTCAATAAGACGATCATCATGGTTACCCATGACCCGCGGGCGGCCGAGCGGGCCCATGTGCAACGCCGCCTTGACAAGGGAGAACTCGCCGCCGCATGAGGATCTTCAAACTCATATTCAAGAACACCGGACGCCACAAGCTCCGGACGTTTCTTACCATTCTCGGCATGGGAATCGCCGTGATGGCGTTCACGGTCATTCGTACGACCATCGATGCGTGGTATGCCGGGGCCGAGGCGGCCTCTCCGGATCGGCTAGTGACCCGTCACGCGGTTTCCCTGACGTTCTTTCTACCCCTGTCCTATGCCGATCGGATTGCCCGAGTGGAAGGCGTCGAACAGGTCTCGCATGCCTCGTGGTTCGGGGGCGTCTATGTCGATCCCAAGAATTTCTTCGCCCAGTTCGCCATAGATCACAAATCGTATCTCGATATGTATCCCGAGTTCCTGGTGCCGGAGGATCAGCGGCAGCGGTTCAACCAGGAGCGCAACGGCGCGATTGTCGGACGGCGGCTGGCCGACCGGTTCGGCTGGTCGGTCGGTGATCCTATCCGGCTCGCGGGAACGATTTTCCCCGGCGACTGGGATTTTGTGATTGTCGGGATCTATACCGGCGCCAAGGAGAATACCGACGAGAGCGCCTTCTTTTTCCGCTGGGATTACCTCGACGAGCGACTGCGCCGTGAGGCGCCGATCCGGTCGGGGTACGTAGGGACGTTCGCGGTTCAGATCAGCGACCCGGAGCGCTCGGCGGAGATGTCGCAGGCGATTGACCGCGAATTTCGCAACTCCACCTACGAGACCAAGACCGAGACCGAGGAGGCTTTCAACCTGAGCTTTGTGTCGATGGCGAATTCGATCGTTCTCGGACTCAAGCTGATATCGTTCATGGTGGTGGGGATCATCATGCTTGTGCTCGGCAATACAATGGCGATGACGGCGCGCGAGCGGATCAGCGAGTACGCGGTAATGAAGACACTGGGGTTTCGGACCTACCACATTGTCGGGCTGATTTTTGGCGAGTCGCTGGTGATCGCCGCCCTTGGCGGAGCGGCGGGAATACTCCTCACGTGGCCGATAGGCAACCTGGTGAAGACGGCGCTGGGCGCATTCTTCCCGACGTTTGCCACCAATCCCCTCACGCTGGTGATGGCGGGGGTGGCGGCCATGGTCGTGGGGTTGCTCGCGGCGATCTTCCCCACGCTCAAAGCGTTGAATACTCCGATAGTCGAAGGACTCCGGATTGTCGATTGAGGTAACTTGATGCGGCTGCTCATGGCATATTCATGGCGGAACGTGTTCGCCCGCCGGCTCACGTCCCTGCTGACGATTTTCGGCATAGCCCTGGTCGTGTTCGTCTTTTGCGCGGTATTGATGCTCTCCAACGGCCTGCGGCAGACCCTGGTGGATACAGGGAACGACAACAACGCGGTCGTTATCCGCAGATCGGCCCAGACGGAGATATCGAGCATCATGTACCGCAACGACGGCAACGTGGTAAAGGCAGACCCGGCGATTGCGACGGCGCCGGACGGCAGCCCGCTGGCGAGCGGCGAACTCATGGTGCTGATCACCAAGACCAAGCGCGGCTCGGACAAGACGAGCAACGTCCCGGTGCGCGGAGTCTCCGACAAAGCGATAGCGGTGCGTCCGAATGTTGCGATTGTCGAGGGGCGCATGTGGCGACCGGGCAGCTCGGAAGTGATTGCCGGGGCCAAAGTCGCGCGGGGATTCCAGAATGCCGGGCTGGGCGAGAAGGTCCGGTTTGCGTCGCGCGACTGGACGGTGGTAGGCATATTCGAGGCGGACGGCTCGGGGTTCGAGTCCGAGATCTGGGGAGACTACGATCAGCTTGCGCCGGCGTTCGAGCGACCGATCTACTCGTCGATAACGGCGCGCCTGAAATCTCCGGAGGCGTTCGCGGCGATGAAAGCCCGGCTCGAGAATGATCCTCGTCTCACGGTCGATGTCAAGCGCGAGAAGCAGTACTACTACGAGCAGTCGAGCTTCACGACGACCTATATCAATATCCTGGGGATGGTCATCTCGATCATATTCTCGATGGGCGCGATTGTCGGCGCGATGATCACGATGTATGCGTCGGTGGCGGGCCGTACGAAGGAGATCGGCACACTGCGGGCACTCGGTTTTTCGAGGCTGACGATCCTCAGCGCTTTCCTGGTCGAGTCGGTGCTGATGGCGCTGGTGGGAGGGGCTATCGGCGTATTCGGAGCGTCCTTCCTGCGCTTCGCGGAAATCTCCACCACCAACTGGGATACGTTTGCCGAACTGGCGTTCTCGTTTGAGACCTCGCCGCAGATCATTGGCAGCGCGCTGGTCTTTGCCGCGGTGATGGGCGTAGTCGGGGGTTTTCTCCCGGCGGTGCAGGCCTCGCGGCTGAGCGTTCTGGCGGCCCTCCGCACGAAGTAAGCCGGGCTTTTCGGGGGTGCTTCGACCGCCGTTGCGCGGAAGGCCAGCGGCCCGCGGGCAGAATCATCTTTCTTCCCTGCCGGTTACCAAGCCTCTTCAATCTCACAGAATAGCCGCACATTTTCCAGGCCGCTCTTGTTATGAGAGGTATGACTGAGCGACTACCGTCAACGGAACGACTCGCTGCAGTTGGGACGACCTCTTTGTCATTTCGAGTCCTTCGCCGGCTCTCCGAGTTGGCGTCAATCGCGGATGACTGGGACGACCTGGTCTTCCGTGTCACGGGCCGACCGCCGGTTACGTCGCACGCGTGGGTGGCGAGCCTGCTGGAGCACCAACTCGACGATTCCGACGGCCTGCTCTGCCTTGCGGCATACGAGGATGAACGCCTGGTCGGGGTCATGCCGGTTGGACTGCGCCCTACGAAAGTGCTGGGGAAGGCTGCCGTTGAAGTGCACCAGCCGGGCAAGCCGAGGAATAACTCGGTCGACGCGGTGATGCGGCCGGGGTACGAGCGGAGAGTGCTCGCGGGATTTCGCGAGGCGCTCGATGAAGAAGTGCCGGGGTGGTACGGGCTGGAGTTTCTGTGGGTCGACCACGCCTCTCCCCTGCTTCATGTGGAGGACGGACTCGGGCCGCGCAGCGTGAAGGTTTCCCATGCGGCCGGGCGGGCATCGGCGGTTGATACGCGGGTGACCTGGGAGGAGTTTTCGTCGAGGCTCGGGCAGGGACTGCGCAAGCAGATCAAGCGGGCCTACAGCCGAATCACCGAGACGGTCGAGGTGAGGACGGAGTTCCTCGCCGGGGCGGAGGCACGGCCGGAGTGCCTTGACCGGTTCATGGCGGTCGAGGCCTCGGGGTGGAAGGGGCAGGCGCGGACGGCGATAGCCGCCAACGCGCGGGTGATCCAGGTCCACCGGTCGCTGTGTACGCGACTGCACCGTCGGGGGATGCTGGAGTTCCACTTCCTGAAGCTTGGGGACCGGGATATAGCCGCGCACATGGCGGTGAGGTCGGGGCGGACGTTGTACCTCTACAAGATCGGGTATGACGAAGCGTTCTCGCGGTATTCCCCCGGGGTGTTGCTGAGGGAGTTGACGCTGGCGCGGGCGATTGCGGACCGCGACACCGACGCGGTGGACTTCATGACCGAGCGGGCCTACCACGAGGAGTGGCGGCCGAACAAGCGGCCGCTGTACCACGTGTGGGTGTACCCGGCACGGCCCCGGTCGATAGTGGCGGGAGCGTGGCCGAAGCAGATCCGTCAGGAGCTGCGGAAGGTGCCGGGGATGGGGAGGCTGGCGCGGCTTATCCGCGGCGAGACCAAGGAGGGGTCGAAGGTGCAGTCGCGGCGGGAGGCGCTGGCGCAGGAGGAGTGATCTACCATAAGTCTTTGTTCCGCTTTCGGTAACGGCGGCGCGTCGGTTGCCGCAGGGTCACACGTTCCGGGGCGGAGGCAAGCCCCGCCCCTACGCGGGGGAAAGGGCATTGGGTTCGTTTGAGCGCAGCGCGACCGATGGGGACATCGGCCGCGCACACATTTGGATTGGGTTCGTTTGTGCGCATTTGTGGGTCTTTGGCGGCTCTACCGTCAAGCACCCAAAGCGGTGCTTGACCTACCGATGGGTAGTGGGTTCGTTCCTGCATATTCTCTATTCTCATTCTCTCCGTGTCAGGCTCCAAGGAGCCTGACCTACGTCCAGGAATTGGGTTTGTTTGCGACCGTTCGGGGGTGACGCAAGGCCACCCTCTACGCGAGCGGGAGGCCAGCCTACGCGGGCGCACAGCCGTCGCACGTGCTCGCAGGGGGTGTCGGTCGAGGGGTGACGTATCGACACAGTGGGTTCGTTTGCGCGGAAGTCGCTGATTCATTGCTTGTCTCCCAGCCGGGTTTCTCGGAGCTTCGCTCCTCGGAACCCGACCTACGAGGGAACCCGACGGCCCAGGACCAATCGGGTTCGTTTGTGCATGTTCTTCTATTGTCTTCGTGACTCTGTCCTCCTGCTTTTTCGCTGAGAGCAACCCACCATAAATGGTGGGCCACAAGAATTGGGTTCGTTTACGCAGGTTGTCGGTTTCCATGTTTGTCTGGCCGTCAGGCCGCAAGCGGCCTGACCTACAGGCCCGGGGATTGGGTTCGTTTGGTAATCCCGGCATACGGTAGACCTCGGCGTGACTGGGCCCCAGCCTCCGCCGGGCTGACGGAGGAGGAGCCGGGGTGACGGAGGAGGAGCCGGGCTGACAGGATGTGCACTCTCGGCCTCCGCAGGGTTGACAGCCAAGAGTCTCCCACTGAAATTGGGTTCGTTTGCGCCGTTTCTCGTTTGCATTCGATCTTCCCTCCGTCAAACACGCAAAGCCGTGTTTGACCTGCCATGGATTTCGACGGTAGGTCAAGCACCGGTATCGGTGCTTGACACATTCAGTCGTCCGTCGTTTCCGTCGAACACCCAAAGCGGTATTTGATCTGCCGATCCCACAGCAAGCTGTGGGCTACTCGGCCTGCAAGAAGAGCATTTGTATCGAGCTACCCGCAGCAGAGCTGCGGGTTACCTGGTCAACTCAGCGATCCCACAGCAAGCTGTGAGCGACCCGTCATGCCAGACCGATCCCACAGCAAGCTGTGGGCTACTCTCTAGTTTGCCGACATGCTGCTTCTTGCCCTCCGGACGCTCTGTCTTATACTTACTGTGGACCATGGGTCAATCTCCATCAGTTTGCATGCGATTTTGCGGAGGCGGTGAGTCGAATCCGCTGTAGTAACAAGAGG
>JBGSIV010000054.1:0-3126 GCA_041742355.1 Candidatus Zixiibacteriota bacterium | reverse complement strand
GGTCGGTGTAGTTGGCGTCGCCGGGGCATTGCACGCGGATACCGAGCCAGCGTGCGTCGCCGGTGAAGGCATCCACGCCGAAATCCAGCGCCACGGTGAACAGGCCGTCGGTGATCGGCACAGTGCGGGTGATGGGGCTGCCCACCTGCGCGCCTTCGGTCGCCGCGTCGTACAGGCGGAAGGCCAGCACGCAGTCAGCGTTGACCGGTTGGCCGTTGTTTGTAAGTTGGCCTTGATAGGTAAAAGCTGTGCCGAGCGGGGCTAGAGGGGCGCTCTCCACCCCCAGCGGCGATTCCCGCGCCAACCCCGATGTGCTCAGCAAGACGAGTGCGAGCACTACAAGGGCCAACGCGACGGTGAAAGTTAGCGTAGTTACGCCTTGCTTGTTCATCTTCTTACCTCCAGAATAGGTGTGGGTAACAATCATTGGGCTCCTTTCAAGATGAGCGGGAGATAAAGCAACCGTCGCGTTCTCACGCTGGCGACGCGCGGTTCTGTGGCAGTGCTCTCGTACAAGACGTACCCGAGCGCGCGATATCCCCCCATGGCGGCCCCAGAAGTATCCCAGACGTCGGAAAAACTGATTGTGTGCCCAGGCAACAGGTCGCCATAATCATGACTAAATTCCTGCACCACCTCTCCCGCGTCGGTTTGGATTTGCACGATTGCCGTGCCGGTCAGGGGAACCGTACCGGTGTTGGCGAAAGTCAACGACAGCGCGACCTGCGCGCCGATGTCAAAGAGGGTAGGTGTGACGGTGAAGGCCGTGATCTCCCCGGCGGCGATGCCAACCGTGAACTGCGTGGTCTTTCGATCCAGAACGTCTCCGGCGGTGTTGCGCAAGGTCACTTCGGCATTGTAAAGGCCAGGTTCAACGCTATCCCACTGCATGGAGTAGGTCGCCAACCCTTGCATTCCGCTCAGAGAACGGAGTAGCAGGCCGTCCACCAGCGTATCGGAGCTGTAGTGCCGGATGACAGCCTCCACGATCACGTCTTCCGTGTTGTCGGTTCCACTGATGACCATACCGACAAGCACTGGTTCGCCTTGTGGGTACATTCGCTTGTCTGTGGTGACAGCTTCGATCTCAACGGTGGAGGTGATGACGCGGATGTCGAAGCTGTAGTTCTTGTAGAATTGTACGTCGGTTGTCGCGGCGTCGTAGTAGAAGGGGTATATGCGGATGGTCAGCGTCGTGGTCTTGTCGTGATTTTCGCCAACATTCCAGGTATATACCAGCTCCGGGTACCACCCTGCGCTGTTCTGAACCATGTTGATTGAACGCGTTCTTTCGTTTCGATCCGGCCCATCACCCGCCTGCGCATCGCTGGCAAGTGGCAAGTGTAATCCACTGGCGGTGGTTATTCCCGTTCGCGCGGTGAGTGTAACATCCTGAACTCGATGCCCCTTGGGATAGTCTTGGGTGACGACATATATCGGTACTATCGGCAGACCATCTGTCAACAACATCGTCCCCCCGGGGATACGCGCAGTATCCATACCATTCACAGACGTTACCTCATAGTCGGGGACTACAATCGCTAAGGATGACGGCGAATCGTTCAAAGATTGCATACCGTTGAGATAGGCCGTTTCTGCCGCGACACAGGTTGCATATTTCGGGTCGCCATAGAGATTGTATTCCATCACCCAGAGCCGTTTTTTATCGTTATTGGGGTCTCCTTCCAACAATGTCTGCTTTGTTGTCTTGAGGGCTAATCCTGAAGTAGGTCCGTCGTCGAACCAGTGATCGACATAATCAAGAGCGGCCACGTTATTGACACTACGGGCGGAACGTTCTGTCGCTCCGATGTAGACCCCCGCCTGGCTATCCAGGAATGCCTCCGCGATAGAATCCGTGAATTGATAATGACCGGTGGAGCAGGCAACGCCGAAGACAAGCGGGTGACTTTCACCGAAGTTAACTGGGAAGTCGTTGGTCTGGAGCGGCGACGACCAGCCGGTCGCTGACCCATGGTTGCGATAAAAGATGACATCGCTTTCTTGCGCAAAGTTGCGGAAAGCGAGTCGAGCGGCAGCGTCATTGGCATAGTCGCCCCAGTGATCTACCGTGACCCCATTGGGCGGGAACGTCGCGGCCAGAGCCGTCCCGATATTATCCGCATTGCCTTCAAATACTGCTTGGTCAGCCGGGTCGTTGTCTAGTCCACTGACTACCAATGCTTGCGAGCACTCAAACTGGTCAAGCAAGCTGGTCTCGATGGGGGCTAATAACGTTGCGGCATGTCTGCCGACCAATCGCGCTGTGATGAGTTCAGGTATGAGATCATCATCTATGTCGGCGTACCAGTTATCCACGCCGCTGATTGGATTGACCGAACCTCCGCTCCATCCCGCAGTCGCATCGGCGATGTCCTGATCAAAGATAGTTGCAGAGGGGATAATCCCTGTCTCACCAACAATCAGTAGATAGCCATTGGTTAAATAGTGGCCGGCGATATTATCGCTTCCTCGCATATCGTTTCCCCACTCTTCGATCAGACCTTTGATCGCTTCGCGCGTTACATAGTCAGGACCGATAACGTAGCTCAACACTCCGGTTCTGCGCTGGGCCAGTTCGGCCATGGCCGACAGCAGGGAATTGGTGTCATCGTCGTTATATACGACAAACAGAGTGCTGGGTCGGGTTACGATCAGGTAATCTGATTCGGCGGTGGCGCTGATGACCGCGTTGGCGAGCAATGCGCCATCGGTCACGGCAACACAAGGACGGTCGAAGGTGGGGTTATCGGCCATGCCAAGTCCTACGACATGCACCGGTTCACCGCCGATGACTTGATCCTCATCAGCAGGATCGGGCAACAGGGCCGGTATGACCAGGTAACTCAACGTCAGACTATCGCCACGTTCTAGCCGGATGGCGGCGAGTGCGCCATCGGAGACATCGAGTTTGACGTCACAGGACTCGCCGGTTGTCGCACAGTCTGCGGTGACTTCGTAGTGCTGACCTGCAGCCAGGTCAGCGCTCTTGCTGATCGGCTGAAAGCCGGCGACGTGATCCTCAATCCAGTTCACGTCGTAAGCAGCATGACCGCGGTTCCTGACCGTCAGTGCCACTTCGAAGTAGTTCCCGTGGCGGGTCACCTCCCGCGTGACGTCCAGCTC
>JBGSIV010000053.1:0-10280 GCA_041742355.1 Candidatus Zixiibacteriota bacterium | reverse complement strand
CCGTCAGGCGCCCCCGCCTGACGGCACAGATCGGTGATCGATCGAGCTACACGCCGACGGGAGTGCGGCGATGGGTCCGCCCGGGGGCGGCAAAGGTGCGCACCGGGGCAGAAAAGGCCATCACGCCGATCGCGACAAGATTGATGAAGGGCAGGATGGTCAGGATGCCCCAGACCGGACTCCGGCCAATGTTCCTGCATACGTCGACGGCGAGAATGAGCCAGACGACGATGTTGACGAAGGGCACGAGCATGAAGAAGAACCAGTACCATTCGCGGCGGGCGCACTCAATCCACAGGAAGAGGTTGAGGATCGGGATAAAGCCCCACCAGGCGTGTTCGTCGAGGCCGCACTTCTTCGCGATACGATACTGGGCATACGCGCAGAAGAGGTAGAGGACGGCGAAAATGGCGATAAAGGCTGTCGCAAAGGCGCCGAAGATCGGGCCAGGGTCGGAGTAACCGCTCTCGTACATACAAATCCTCCTCGGATGGGGAAGCTGATATAGGGCTGAACGGCAAATTCGACTATGAGACTTCACTTCTAGTGTCGACAAGGAAAGTCAGGGGCTTGAGGAGGATGTTCGGGGAGGTGTGCAGAAATTGCACAGGGGAAGGCAGGCTGAGGAGGTGGGTCTTTCAATCGGCGCGGGGGGTAACTGAATCAGCGGGCAGCCGGGCTGCCGTCCACCGAATAGTACTGCGGATACCGGTCGATCGGGTACAGGATCACGACCTCGGAGAGGCGCTTCTTCATTTCCGCAACGGCCTCCGGGTTGATATCGGGGCGGTTCGCGGCCGCGATATCGAGGAGGCTGCCGCAGTGAATGACGGCGCGGATTTCGAGATCCTCGGGGGTGAAGCCGACCTGCTCCATGAATTCCGGGCAGATGTGGCCGTACACGGGGCAGGAGCGGTCATCGTTTTCGAGGAACGGCATGCCCTCGATGTCGCGATCGGACTGCCGATCGTATTCGTAGGGGCAGGAACCGGTTTTCAGGCAGGGAAGGTTGGGATTGGCCGGTCTTTGGGAATCGGGTGACGCGGCTTTGCCCTCGGGATTGCGTAGGGCGTTGCAGGCGAAGCCGACAACGACGCCGATGACGACGATGATGAGGAATGTGGTCATGGAGAACCTCCGGTTTCGGTTACGTCCAATCGATCGGCGGTGAAATCCAGAGCGCATGTAATTTATCGGCGATTGGGGGCAGGATGTTCACCGGGGCAGGGGTGGCGGGCAGGCGGCGACACCCGTACAGGGCTTTCCAACTAAGGGCTTGTATCACAACATGAAATGGCGTAATTTGGCGGCATGAATCTGACGCAAGACAAGGCGGCCCAGGGGATCGGGATTCTGGGCGAGCTGGATATCGACCTCTGGCTGATTTTTGTCAGAGAGACGAATATGATGGCCGATCCGACGGTGGCGCTGGTGGTCGGCCATGCGGCGACGTGGCAGTCGTTTTTCGCGTTTACGCGCCAGGGGGATGGGGTTGCGCTGGTGGGGAATCATGACGAGGCGAATTTCCGTCGGGCGAAGCAGTTCATCGAGGTGTTGACCTACACCCAGGATGTCAAACCGGATCTGGTCAAGTTGATCACGCGGCTGGATCCGAAGTCGATCGCGATCAACTACTCGGTGAATGACGTGGCCGCGGATGGTCTCACGCACGGCATGTACCTGCTGCTGCAGGAGTACCTCGAGGGGACGCCCTACGTGGATCGGCTGATCTCATCCGAGCAGTTGGTCAGCAAACTTCGGAGTCGGAAGTTGCCGGGGGAGATCGAGCTGATTGCCGAGGCAGCGCGGCAGACGGTGAGCGTGTGGGAGCGGGTGGTGCCGATGTTGCGGGTGGGGATGTCGGAAGCGGAGGTGGGAGAGCTGATCGATCGGGAGATCCTCGCGACCGGCGGGGTGATGTCGTTCGATACGATTGTGAACGCGGGAGACAAGAGCGCGCCGGGCCACGGCGCGCCATCGGCGGCGAAACTGGCACCGGGGGATCTGCTGCACGTGGATTTCGGAATCAAGCTCGATGGCTATTGCTCGGATCTCCAGCGACTGGCGTATTTCCGCCGCAAGGGAGAGACGAAAGCGCCGGCCGAATTGATCGAGGCGTTCGAGACGGTTCGGGATATTATCACCGCGACTGGCCGGAAGGCCAGGCCGGGAGTGAAGGGATTCGAGGTGGATGCGCTCGCGCGGGAAATACTGCGCGACAACGGATACCCGGAGTACCAGCATGCGCTGGGGCATTTTATCGGGCGGGATGTGCACGACGGGGGCGGGATTCTCGGGCCGCAGTGGGAGCGGTACGGCACGATGCCGATGCAGCCGCTGGAGGTGGGGAATGTGACAACCCTGGAGCTGGAGATTCTCCTGCCGGGGATCGGGTGTGTGGGGCTGGAAGAGGATGCGGCGATAACGGACGAGGGGGCGGAGTACCTGTGTCCCCGACAGATGGAGCTGATCGTGTTATGAAACGAATGCTGTTGACGATCCTGCTTGGACTGGTGGTGGCCGGGTGCGGCGGGACTGGGCCGAAACCTGGAGAAGAGGCGCCGGAAGCCCCTTTGGTCTCACGGGTTGATCTGTGCGTGCCGTATAACGTGGCAGTCGAGGTCGAGGCCGGCAGGGCGCTGGTCAGGTTCAAGGCCGACTGCACGGTGCTGACATCGGGCTACAACATTTACGTGAGCCGCGAGCCGCTGGTTACGGCCTATCCGGGGACGGTGCTTCCGGCCGAGGTGACGCCGTGGAACCAGCCGGTCTTTCCGGGGGATACGAACCCGGAAGACGGGGTTGAGGTTTATGAAGCGGAAGGGCTCTCGGACGGCGTGCCGTACTACGTGCATGTCCGGACGGTGTTTGCTGACCGGTCTCTGTCGGCGCCGTCGGAGGAACTTCTGATTGTGCCCGGACCCCGGGGCGTTATGGATCTGGCGGTGCGGTACAAGGGGGAGCAGGATGGATTTTCTTTCGCGCGGGACGGCTATGTCCGGGCGGACAATGTCGATAATGATCTGTACTACTACGCCCTTGACGGGAAGGACTACCTCGGGTCGCCGAACCAGCTCGGTTTCCTGCGGAGGACGCGGTTTCGGCTGCTGCCGTTTCGGGGGGAGTACGGGGAAGTGACGGCGGAGATGGCCAAGCTGTCGTCGCTGCCGGGGGAGGACCGGGTGGCGGTGAAGGCGGGGGACTGGGTGCAGGTGATGACGGAGGACAAGACGTTTGCGCTGCTTCGGGTTGACGGGGCAGCCGGGGAGGGGAGCGGCCGTCGGCTGAAAATCTGGTACGCCTATTCGCCGGCGGTGGGGGCGCCGGTGTTCTGAACGGGGCGTATTGTGGACGGTTTTGGGTTGTGTTTTAGCAGGAATCAATTACCTTTGGCGAGGCAATAGCGAAATATATGAAGGTCAAACTAGAGGATACGGCGGTGAAATTCACCAAAGACAGCCTGAAGATCGATGCGGAGAAAGTGGCCGGGAATCTGTGCCAGGTGATCGCGGAGCAGATCGGCGTGAAGATGAAGAAGCGCGGCGCGGTGGTCGGCGTTTCCGGCGGGATCGATTCGTCGGTGGTCGTGGCGCTGTGCGCGAAAGCGCTGGGGCCGCAGCGGGTGATTGGGATCATGATGCCCGAGCAGGACTCGTCGCCGGTGAGCAAGCAGCTCGCGCTGAAGCTGGCGGAGAGGTTTGGTTTTGAGACGACCGAAGAGGTGCTGACGGCCGGATTGAGCGGGATGCGGTGTTACGAGCGCCGGGACGAGGCGATCCGGGAGGTGTTTCCGGAGTTCGATGCGTCGTACAAGTGCAAGATCGTGATTCCAACAAACGTGCTGGAAGACCAGTCGTTCAACTACTTCACGCTCAATATCGAGGATCCGCAGGGGCAGTGGCACAGCCGCCGGATGCCGATGTCGGTGTACCTGCAGGTGGTGGCGGCGTCGAACCTGAAGCAGCGGCTGCGGATGACGACGTTGTACTACCATGCGGAGAAGCGCAACTGGGCGGTGGTCGGGACGGGGAACAAGGATGAGCACGAGCAGGGGTTTTTCGTGAAGTGGGGAGACGGGGGCGCGGATCTGAAGCCGATCGCGCACCTGTTCAAGACGCAGGTATACCAGTTGGCGGAGTACCTCGGGGTGCCGCAGGAGATTATCGATCGCACGCCGACGACGGATACGTACAGCTCTGAGCAGACGCAGGAAGAGTTCTTTTTCGGGTTGAACTTCTACACGATGGACATGCTCTGGTACGCGATGGAGCACGGAGTGCCGGCGGCGGAGGCGGCCGGGGTGCTCGATCTGACGCCGGAGCAGGTGGAACGCGGGTACAAGGCGATTCGGCGGAAGATCGAGGCGACCGAGTATCTTCGGATGAATCCGCTGGAAGTGCCGGTGGAGCGGCGGTAGGGGGTGTCCGTGGCACGGGGACGTTGATGGTGTCCGTGGCACAAAGACGGCGTGTTTGTGGCAGAAAGAACCCACCATGAATGGTGGGCCACCGGACGAGGAGAGATTGCTTCGTCGCTACGCTCCTCGCAATGACGGTGTCCCGGCGCTTGCAATGACGGTGTCCCGGCGCCTGCTATGACGGTGTCTCGGCGCTTGCTATGACGGTATCCAAGCGGTCGCAATGAGTTCGTCTATTTTTCGTTCACATGCACTGCGGAGAGAAGCAGACAGTACCATATGAAGTTGCATGACTTGTTGATCGAGACTGCCGGGCGGTACGGGCATCGTCCGGCGGTTGTCCATGGTGATCGCCGGATCAGCTATGCGCGGCTGCACGATCACGTGTGCCGTCTGGCGACGCGGCTGCAGGCGCTGGGGCTGAACCCGGGCGACCGGGTGGGGTTGCTGGCCGAGAACTCGATCGAGTACGCGGTGGGGTATTTTGCGGTGTCGATGGCCGGACTGGTGCTGGTGCCGCTGGATACGTCGTTCCGCCCGCCGCAGCTCCGGCACATCATTGCCGACTCGGGCGCGAAGGTGCTCATCACACAGACGCGGTTCGCGCGTCACATGGCGGCCGTGACGGCGGATCCGACGCCGCTGCAACTCGTGATCTTCGACAATCCGACGGTGGGGTTGACGCTGCCGATACCGAGCGAAGCGATGATCGAGATGCTGGGGCTGGCCGATGATGCACCGGGCGATCCGTGCGGAGTCGATCCGGCGGCGCGGGATGATCTGGCGCTGTGGTGGGGGAAGCTGCCGGAGGCGGAGCGGGAACTGGCGGCGATTTTCTATACCTCGGGGAGCACAGGCAAGCCCAAGGGGGTGATGCTGTCACACCGGAACCTGATCGCGAACACGGTGGGGACGGTGGAATACCTCCGGTTGAACTGCCACGAGAGCGTGATCGTCATTCTGCCGTTCTACTACATTTACGGCAATTCGCTCCTGCTGACGCACGTGGCGGTCGGCGGACGGGTGGTGATCGACAACCGGTTCACGTATCCGGAAACGGTGCTCGATACGATGGAGCGGGAGCGGGTGACGGGGTTCTCCGGAGTGCCGTCGAATTTCATGATTCTCCTGGGCAACACGACCTTCGCGAAGCGGAACCTTTCCGATCTGCGGTATTTCACGCAGGCAGGGGGGGCGATGGCGCCGGAGGTGATCCGTCGGCTGGTGGAGGCGTTTCCATCGAAGGAGATCTTCATCATGTACGGTCAGACGGAAGCCTCGCCGAGGGTGACCTGGCTGCCGCCGGAAAAGCTGGGGGCGAAGCTGGGGTCGGTGGGGATACCGGTACCGGGTGTGCTGGTGCGGGTGGTCGATGCCGAGGGGCGGGAGGTCGGGCCGGATCAGGAAGGGGAGATTATTGTCGGCGGCGACTCGGTGATGATGGGGTACTGGCAGCAGAAGGCGGAGGAGGAAGATGTCCTCCACGACGGGTGGTTGTACACGGGGGACCTGGCGCGGGTGGACCGGGACGGGTTCATATTCATCGTGGGGCGGAAAAAAGAGATTATCAAGAGCGGCGGCAACCGGGTGAGCGCGAAGGAAGTGGAAGAGACGATCCTCGAGGTGCCGCAGGTGGCGGAGGTGGCGGTGTTCGGGGTGCCGGATCCGGTGCTCGGGGAAGCGATCGTGGCGGTGGTGGTACCACAGGTGGGGGCGCTGGTGGAGGACCGGATGGTGATCGATCACTGCAAAGCGCGGCTGGCGGTGCACAAGGTGCCGAAGTTCGTGCGATTCATGGCCGAGCTGCCGAAGTATCAATCAGGCAAAGTCATCAAGCAGATGCTCAAAGAGACAACGGCCCTGTGATGATCACAGGGCCGTCGCCATTTCACGCATAAGGAGGATGAAGCCGGGGGGCTTCAGCGTGGGGGCAGGGGGACATTCTTACTTGGCAATTCTCAAATCACTTACCGGGGCCGGCGGCGTGGTATCTCCCGAGGTCATGCTGTTGACGACATTGGAGAGGGCGGACCAGTTGGGGTTTTCGTCGGCCGTCTTCACCGCGAAATAGTAGGTGACGCCCGATTGGAGACTGGCGACAGTCAGTGTTTCGGGGGAGCCGGGGGCTTTGGGGGTCGGGACATCGGCGACGAGGGTCGCGGCGGCCCAGTTGGTGGCGGTGATCGGAGAAGTGCTGTAGCGGACTTCGTACTGTGCGGCCTGACCGGTCGTGCCATCGTCGCCCGGGGCGGTCCATCCGAGCGTGACGGAATTGTCGCCGGTGCTGATGATGTTGAGGTCAGTGATGGCGGCCGGGGGGACGGTCTCGGTGGGTGTTTTCACCGTGACGACATTGGAGAGGCCGGACCAGTTGTTGGCTTCGTCGCCGGCACGGATGGCGAAGTAGTAGGTTGTGCCGGGGGGGAGGTCGGTAAGGATGTACTCCTGGACGGTGCCGGCGGCCGCGGGACGAGGCTCATTCTGGGCGGCGACGATGACGTTCCAGTCGTTCCAGTTGGCCGCGGTGATGGGGCTTCTCGAATAGCGCAGGTCGTAGAGGGCGGCAGTGCCGGTATTGCCGTCGTCGCCCGGGGCGGTCCAGCTGAGAATGACTTCGCCGGCGGCGACTTCGGCTTTCAGCTGGGCGGCCGCGTTTGAGGCAAAGAGACTGACGCTGATTAAGGCGAGCACCGCTGTCACGATAAGGCGTGTCAGGGTGGCCAGGGGTCGTTGTGCGGCCCGATGAGTGATGTTGAGAAACATAGAACCTCCGTATTGTCGCAACCCGCTTGCGGCGTGCAAAGGTTGTGCCTCGATCAATCCAGTGTTCGAGGCGGTTCACTTGGCGTGGGCGCAACATCCGGGGGCCGGTCTTATCGACGCGGCCCTGATCAGAAGCAGAAGGGGCGAGTCTCCGGTGACGGAGTACCGGTGCAGTAGAGTCGAGGTGGCTGCAGCCCTCCCGGTCAGACCGGGTGGTTTACTGGCACGGAGCCAGCTGGTATGTTTCAGGGTCCTTGTACAGGTACCCAATGAGTACGCTGACATCGGAAATGTCGATGCTGCCCTCGGTGTCGCCGCTGATATTAGCCTCGAGGGGACAGGGGACGGACGATTGCCCGCCGAAGACGTAGGCAACGAGTTCGGTGAGATCGGCGACAGTGACGGCGTCGTAGGAGTCGTTGTCGACGTTGCCGGTTTTGGCGAGGCAGTTGCAGTTGGCGCAAACGGCGTTGTTGGAGATGAGCGACCAGTTGCCGGCGTCATCGACGGCCCGGATGGCGAGGTAGAGTTTGCGTCCGGGGTCGAGGTTGGTGATGGTGCACGACTGGGTGGTCCCGGCCGGCATGGGGGCGGGGACGCTGGCCACGACGGTGGCCTGGGTCCAGTTCTTGTCGTTGATGCGCTGGTTCAGGTAGCGCAGTTCATAGGCTTTGGCCGTGCCGATGTTGCCGTCATCACCGGGCGCGGTCCACAGAACGGTGATGTCGGCGCCATAGGA
Organism: Candidatus Zixiibacteriota bacterium; assembly: GCA_041742355.1. Classification (GTDB taxonomy): domain Bacteria; phylum Zixibacteria; class MSB-5A5; order GN15; family FEB-12; genus JAGNLV01. Next base: position 2,361 of record JBGSIV010000053.1, on the reverse strand, counting down.
AGCCGTCGCCATCGTCGCTCCAATGATCGTCAGGCAGACGATCAACCACATCCTGTTCATTGGGCGAACCTCCAGGGTCGATGGGTTGGTTCAGTGCATAGCACTCAAGGCGGTTGACACTAGTCGGCGCCTTGCAACGAGCGCCGGGTCCGCTTGCAAAGAAAGGACGTTGGGATAGGCGATGCGTATAGTACGGCCCTGTCGGTCCCATGAGAGATCGGGCCGTGCGATTCATTCTATTCACCTTTGATACCCCCTGCCAGATGGCAGGCGACTAATCAGTTTTCCCCTCTGATAGTCACGGTGAGAAAATAGGGAACACGTGGTTTGTTGTCAACTTTTTTGGTCGATGATAGACGGTGCGAAGGAGTATCAGCAGAGATTGCGCCGGGCGGAGCATGTACCATATGGGACAGACGAGTTTTTGCTAGTGACTTGTTTGGAGAAGGCGCGTATTGTTGGAGGGAAGAACGATCACGCGCATGACAAGGACTGTCGATGAGCCGTACCATGAAGCTGGTTCTGCTGGCGTCGCTCCTGGGAAACCTGACGATTGTGTATGTCGGGTACAAGGCCTATATGTACCGGTCATACATCAATTACTGGCTGGACAAGTACGAGGTGGTGGTGGAGGAGTTTTCGGGGCGGCATCGGTACCAGGCGACGAACGAGGCGTTCCGGGGAGAAGCGCCGCAGCCGAAGCGCGTGGTGTTTCTGGGGACACAGGTGGTGTCGCGATGGGATGTGCAGGCGGCGTTCCCGCAGTGGGAGGCGGTTAACCGGGGGATCGAAGGACAACGGGTGGCGGGGTTTCTGTTGCGATTTCGTTCGGATGTCATAGCGCTTCGCCCGGGGGCGGTGGTGATCGAGGTCTCGTCGTACAATTTCCGTCAGCAGTGGGAGGTGGAGGAGATTCGCGAGTACGCGCAGTCGATGGCCGACCTGGCGCGGGCGAATGGGATTATGCCGATATTCGGCACGGTGATTCCGCCGCGGAGAGGAGTGGTGGACCTGGGGGACTACAAGATTATGGACAGTATCGCGGTCTTCAACGAGTGGCTGCGTGCCGGAGCGCAGGCGGGCCAGTGGCGGCTGGTGGAATTCAATCGGCTGCTGGCCGATGAACAGGGGTATCTCCGTAAAGACCTGTCAAAGGATGGCATCGACCCGAACGAAGCGGGGTACCGGGTGATGACGACGGCGCTGGATTCGGTGCTCGCGGAAGTGCGGGCGACGGATGTGGCGGTGCAGCCGGTGGAGGAACGGTAGTGGGTTCGGTGCGTGGAAGTCAGGCGGCGGGAGCGGGCGGCGGGAAAATCCGGGTGCTGATTGTCTGCATGTGGCCGCTGGGGGGAATTCGGACCTACCTCAAGTACAACTATCGGTATCTGCCCATGGAGCAGTTCGAGGTGACGCTCCTGGCCAATCCGGTGATCGAGCGGGAGGCGGTGCAGCAGGATATGGAGGAACTGGGGATACGGGTGATCTGGGCGCCGCCGGTGCTGAAGCGAGACATGCTGTTTTGGCACGTGCTGAAGCTGCGGATGCGGGAGACGTTCGACGTCATTCACAGCCAGGGGTTCATCTCGGCGTTCAGCGTGGCGCTGGTCAACCGGGTGCTTCACACGCCACATGCGATGACGATGCACGGGGTGCTCGAGGAGAAGCGTTTTGCGGGGCGGCTGGGGGGGCTGAAACGGTGGATATTCGAACGGGTGATGGGGGATGTGGATGTGTTCGTGGGGGTGGGGCGGGACATTCTGGGGCACGTGCAGGAAGGGTTGGCGGCACTGCGCGAGAAGAGCCGGTGGGTGGTGATCCGCAACGGGATCGATCCGGCGCCGTTTGTGCAGGATTATCCGGAGGCGCGGGAGAAAGTGCGGCGGGCGATGGGGGTTGACGGGACAACGTTCGTGTTCGGGTGTTTCGGGCGATTCATGCCGGAGAAGGGGTTTCCGTATTTGATCGACGCTGTAGCGTGTCTTCGCGCCGGGCAGCCGGAGCGGAAGTTTGTGGTGCTGGCGGTGGGGAGCGGCGATTACGAGCGGCAGTATCGGGAGAAAGTGCGGGAGTTGGGCCTGGAGGAATTCTTCCGGTTTCAGCCGTTTCAGCCGAATGTGGCGGAGTTGATGCAGGGGTGTGACGCGGTCGTGATGCCGTCGGTGTGGGAGGCGTATCCGCTCCTGACGTCGGAGGTGATGTGCTGCGGAGTGCCGATTGTGGCGACGGATTGCCCGGGGTTGCGTGAGGCGGTCGAGGAGACGCCGTCAGTCGTGGTGCCGTCGAAGGATGCGGCGGCTTTGGCTGGTGGGATGAAGCGGGTGATGGGGGATGAGAAGATTCGGGCGGCGGCGCAGGCGT
>JBGSIV010000052.1:0-7125 GCA_041742355.1 Candidatus Zixiibacteriota bacterium | reverse complement strand
AGGTAAACGACTCAATGCAGCCTCCGGGAGGTGCGCTATGTGGTATCTGCTGGGCCTGATGTTTTCGGCAGTGTTTTTTCTGATGTCGGCGGCCGACGCTTTCGCGGCCGACCACAAGACCGTGCCGGTGCCGATCGAAGGGGCCAAGCGCCTCGATGTACAACTCGATTTCGGCGCGGGGGAGTTGTGGATCACTCCAGATGCCATCAAGGAGGCCGCCGTCTTCGATATCACTTATGACAGCCGCAATGTCGACTACACGGTCGACTACGATGTCAATGGCAGCACAGGGCACCTGACGGCAGAAAGCGATCACAAAGACAACGGAAACATCGACACCGATGACAACAAGTGGGAAGTCCGCCTGTCGCGGGACTACCCCCTCGAACTCTCCCTCGACATCGGAGCCTGCGACGCCGAGATCGACCTCGGCGGCCTGCGCCTTGAGGATCTCTCGATCGACGTAGGGGCGACCTCCACCTCGATAACCTTCTCGGAACCCAATCCGGGCGAGATGCGGGAGCTGCGGTTCGAAGCTGGGGCCAGCTCGGTGAAAGCCACGAAGTTGGGCAACGCCAACTTCCGGGAGTGCTCTTTCGACGGCGGGGCGGCCTCGCTCGATCTCGATTTCCGGGGTGACTACCGGGGAGCGTCCGACATCTCTGTCACCGTCGGGATGGGATCGGCGGATATCGTACTGCCGAAAGGCGTGCCCTGCCGAATCGAGGGGGCGGACGCAGGCTTCCTGTCCTCCGTCGACATCCATGGCGGGGACCTGGATAAGCTGTCCGATGATGTGTACGAATCGCCCGACTTCGACAAGGCAGAGGTGCGGATTGTCCTTCGGCTGGATGTCGGGGTAGGCTCGGCCAACGTTCGATTCCGATAGATTTCCCCATCCACTTCCATCAACGTGTCACCGGGACGGCTTTGGCCGCCCCGTTGACATCATATGTGAATCGCGCCGGCCGTTAAAACTTGTGCGGCCGCCAGCCCCCCGCCTATACTGGGCACCATCAGCCGGCCAGAGATTCCCGTCGAGCGGCGCCCCGACGAATGTCGGGTTGTCCGACAGCTTCCGACAGGAGATTGCCGGCCGTTTGGCCGACACTACGAAGAGGGCCGCAGGCCAAAGACGAAGTCTCGGCCCGCCGCAGTCCTCCGATTGACGTGAAGCGAAGGATTGCGAGCGGTCCCGCGGGGCAAACAGAACATTCTCGTGCTCGTTGTGTTATAATGGCACGGATAATGACAGAACAAGGAGATTCAATGCGGATACGGCGGGTGTTCACCTGGCTGTTGGCGATCGTAGTGAGCGGGGCGGCGTGGCCGGGGGCGGCGGTTGCGCAGACGCCGGCCGATCTTCAGGAGCAGATCTATCGGGCGCGGGATCGGGTTCTCCCGGCGCTCGTCCACATACAGCCCGTAATCAAGAACTACGACACCGGTGAACTGGAGAAGCAGGCGGTCGTGGGGTCCGGAGTGATCTTCCACGAAGACGGCTACGTGGTGACCAACTACCACGTCGCGGGCCGCGCGATGCGCATCATCTGCACCCTCTACGACAAGGAGCAGGTGGAGGCCACACTCGTCGGCGGGGATCCTATGACGGATCTCTCGGTGATCAAACTCGACCTCTCGGATTACACCAGGCCGCTTCCGGTGGCGGAATTCGGCGACTCGGATTCGGTCGGCGTGGGACAGTACGTTCTGGCGATGGGATCGCCGCTGTCGCTCTCGCGCTCTGTGAGCGCGGGCGTCGTATCGACCCGGGACCGGTACTTCGACGCCGATGTGCGGCTGCCCAGCGGCGAACAGACCGGGCAGTACAACCTGTGGATACAGACCGACGCGGCTATCAACCCGGGCAACTCGGGCGGGCCGCTGGTAGACCTTTCCGGGCGCGTGGTCGGGATCAACTCCCGGGCCACGCTGTTTGCCAATAACATCGGCTTCGCCATTCCGGTCAACGTCGTCAAAGAGGTAACAACGAGCATCCTCGCCCACGGCTTGGTCGAACGAAGCTGGATCGGCGTGCATGCCCAGGCGCTGCAGGAACTGGCCGAATTCTTCGAAACCGACAAGGGCGAAGGCGTCCTCGTGGCCTCGATCGATCCCGGTTCGCCGGCCGAAGTGGCCGGGCTGAAAGCCGGGGACATCATCATGTCGATCGACAACCGCCCGGTGTCGGCCCGGTTTGTGGAAGAACTCCCCGCCTTCTACAACCATGTCGCGCACATCCAGCCGGGGATGGACATCACCCTGTCGGTTCGGCGCAACGGCACATCGTTCTCCACCACGATGAAGACCAAACGCCTCGGCGAACTCCAGGGCGAGGATTTCGAAGTGAAGGGATGGGGATTCACCGTCAAGGCCATCACCCGCCAGATGCAGTTGGAAAATACCCTCGACGATACCGCGGGCGTATATGTGGCCGGCGTCAAGCGCACCGGCCCGGGCGGTTCCGGCGGGCTGCGCCCGGGTGACGTGATTCTGAAAGTAAATCAGGCCGATGTCAGCGGCCTGGGTGATTTTATAACGCTGTACCAGGGACTCCAGGCAACCAGCGAAGAGAAGATTCTCCTCACGGTCGGCCGAACGGGATCGACCCGGTACGTGCTGCTGAAACCGGATGCGAAAGAAGAGGAGTTCTCCCATGAGTAAGCGCCTTTCTCCGTCGATTCCCTTCGTGGGTGCGGCTGTGGCGCTGTTTGTGGCGGCCCTGGCGCCGTCGGCCGTTCTGGCTCAGGCCTTTGACTTTGCCCGGCTCGAGGAAAAAGTCCGCAGCTTCTCGGTGATCATCGACATGGACATCGAAATCTCATTCGGCGTCCACTCGAGCGAACAGACCGACCGCTACCTCGGGACAATCGTCACCGACAGCGGCCTCGTGATGTTCGACGGCTCCTCGGTGGGCTCGGATGTCGCGGCGTTCTCCGGATTCTCGGTGAGCACAGAACCGACAAAAGTCGCGGTCACGACAATGGACGGCAAGACGTATCCGGGAGAATACATCGGTTTTGACCGGTTCTCGGGCATCGGATTCCTTCAGATCAAAGCGGACGGCGAAACCTTTACGCCGGTGCAGTTCCGGCAGGACCATACGTTCCGGGTCGGCGAGTGGCTGGGTCTGAACATGCTGCTGCCGGAATTCGTGACACCGCCGCTGGCCGCCGACGTCGGGATGGTCTCGGCCCTGGTGACTTCCCCGGAGAGGTTCGCCCTGACCGTCGGATTCAGCTCGATGCAGGCCGCATCGGTGCTGTTCGACGAAAACCTTGAGGCCGTGGGCGTGCTCGGAGTGCTGGCAAACCCGTCGGAGCCGAGCGAAAGCGCGGCCATGATGGGCTCGTTCGGGCAGATGGGAATGCCGCTGCTCGGCGTAATCGGCGCCGATCGTCTGGCCACACTGATCGCCAACCCGCCGAAGAAGGGGGTATCCGATCGCGGGTGGCTCGGCATAACGCTCCAGGCCCTAACCAAGGACATGGCCGAGTTCTGGGACCTCGATGTCGAGGGCGGAATCATCATCAACGACGTGGTTGGCAGTTCTCCAGCCGCAGAAGCCGGACTCGAGGTCAGCGACATCATCATCGAGGTCAACGGACAGCCGGTGGCGGTTGACAAGGAAGAAAAGCTCCCGCTGTTCCAGCGGATGATCTCCGACCTGGGCCCGGGCGCGTCGGTCGAACTCGGCGTGTTGCGCCGCTCCCAGACCGAAGCCGACACACTGCGCATGCTTGTGACCCTGACCGAAACACCCATTGCGGCGGCCGACGCCGAAGAGCTTGAAGTCAGGGAATTCGAATTCAAGGTCCGCAACCTGGTCTTCGCCGACTACATGATCACCAACCAGGATCCCGATGAATTCGACGGCGTGGTGGTCGCGGACATCGAAATGGGCGGCGTGGCGGACATCAGCGGCCTGCAGATCGGCGATATCATTCAGCGCCTCGGCTCAACCGACATCATGTCGGTCGAGGATCTCCAGACCGTGATGCAAAGCCTCAAAGCCGAACGCCCGCGGGAGGTCATCCTCTTCGTCTGGCGCGGAGGCAAGACGATGTTCGTCAATCTCAAGACGAACTGGGCGCAGCGGTAGCCCCACCGACTCAGCAGATACTTATAGCCGGTCCGATCCCTCGGGCCGGCCGTTTTTTTGAGCCCACCCGAAGATCTTTCCGGTCGGCAAGATCCCCGGGACAAAGGCCCACCAATCAATGCACTTTCCGCTTCACTTTTTCGGATAATGTAGTAGTTTACTACTTGTTACTTCACGCGTCAGGATCCCTTTCTGATCAAGGCGCCGGTACCCTCAGCAACGAAATTGGGACGGTATGGTGAAAAGCGGTAAGTCCATGACATGGGTGACGGTTCTATTGCTGGTGCTCCTCGCCGGCGCGGCCGAGAACGCCCGCGCCCAGGCGCAGTGGGGGGCATCGGTGAAGATCGATACGGTACTGGGGCAACCGGGCGAGCCGGTTGGTGTACCCGTACGGCTGATCAACAATTCCCTGGAATACGCTGGATTACACATCCCCCTCCAGGTCAAAAGCCCGTACCTGACGATTGACTCGGTGTCGAAAACCGGGTCGATCCTGACAGCCGATTTCGATCTGCTGATTCAACTGCCGCCGGGCGGGGGGGATACAGCGGAACTGACCGTGATCCAGCTCGACTTCTTGCAGCATCCGACACCCGTCATGCCTGCCATCGATGGGCTGATCGCCACGCTTTGGGTGACCGTAGCCGAAGATGCTCCGATCGGCCCGGCCATGATCGACTCGCTGGCCATCGATACGATGCTCGGCCCGGAGGGCAACCAGGTTCGCTACTGGAAGTTCGTGAACGGTTCCGACCCGTCCGGCACAACCATCATGCCGGGGTTCATTCCCGGCGGGGTCAGGGTTGAACGGACCACCGGGGTCGCCGGTGACGAGGGCCTCCTCCCCGGTGAGTACAGCCTCGAACAGAACTACCCGAATCCCTTTAATCCGAGTACTACTATAGGGTTCGCCCTGCCGCGGAGCGCCGAAATTCGGCTCACGGTGTTCAACCTCCTCGGGCAAATGGTGACGGTGGCGGCCGAAGGGAGATACCCGGCGGGATACCACGAACTCACGATCGACGCCTCGGCGTTCCCCAGCGGCGTGTACCTCTACCGCCTCGAATACGCCGGAGGAAGCCGGACGCGAAAAATGCTCCTGCTCAAATAAGATTATCGCCCAAATCTGCCGATTAATTGAGGGATAGCGCGAATGAACGCTGTCCCTCTTTCTATTGCAGACAAAAACCAGATGACGCAGACCGTTACAGACAATTCCGGCGGCATCGCCACCCAGCGGGTGGTGAAGGTCGGACCCTATATACTGACCGGCAAGATCGGCCAGGGGGGAATCGCGGTCATCTACAAGGGCCGGCAGGAATCCCTCGAACGGGACGTGGCCATCAAGATCCTCTCGCCAAAACTGTCCACCGATCCCGATATCGTCCGGCGGTTCGAACGGGAATCGCTGGTCATCGCCAAACTGAACCACCCCAACATCGTACACATCATCGACAAAGGGCAGGCCGGCGGCCGGTACTACTTCGTCATGGACTTCATCGACGGAACCTCGCTGCGGGAAGTAATCGACTCCGACAAGATCCCCCTGCGCACCAAGCTCGAGATGATCGTCCAGGTCTGCAAGGCGCTCGATTATGCCCACAAGAACGGCGTCATCCACCGGGACATCAAGCCGGCCAACATCCTCATCGACCTCCAGGGAAACGCCCTGGTGGCCGACTTCGGCATCGCCCAGATAGTGGGCACCCCGGAAGGGGAGATGACCGCCTCCGACGTAGTGATGGGGACGCTCTCGTACATGTCGCCGGAGCAAAAAGTCAGCTCGGCCAATGTCGACCAAACGACCGATATCTACGCCGTCGGCGTGATTCTCTACGAGATCCTCTGCGGGAAAAAGCCGCTCGGGCGTTTTAAAATGCCGTCTGAGATCAACACCGACCTCGGCGCAACCTACGATCCGATCGTATCGAAGTGCCTCGCCCAGGAGCGCGGCGAGCGGTACCAGACAGCGGTGCAACTGAAAGACGCGCTGCTGGAGGCGATGGGGGGCGGATCGCCGCGCGGAGACTCGACAGATCTGTCGTCGGTATCGGGAACAGAGTCATTCCTCGGCAAATGCCGGTACCTCGATACGATCCGGGAAACCCGGTTCGGATCGACCATTCTCGTGGAGAACCGGGTCAACAAGCGGCTGTATGTCATCAAGAAGCATTTCAAGGGAGAGGCGGGGCGCAAAGAAGCCAAGCTGCTGTCAACCCTGAAGCACAAAAATATCGTGAACATTTTCGGCGCCGGGGGCGATCGCAAATCAACCGTGATCATCGCCGAGTACGCTCAGGGAGGATCCCTGGCCGACCGCATGGTGCGGCGCTACGACTGGGAAAAAGCGTTCGAGATCATCCTCCAGGTCGCCGCCGGGATAGACTTCGCGCACAAGAACAACATCGTCCACGGCAACCTGCGGCCGTCAAACGTGCTGTTCGATGCCGGCGATGTCGTCAAACTGACCGACTTCGCGCTCCCCATCCACTACGACGGACCGAAGCAGAAGAACTGGTACAGCCCGCCGGAACGGAAAGAGTCGAAGCAGGGGGATATCTACGGCCTGGGCGTAATCCTGCACCAGTTGCTGGCGGGGCGAAACCCGCAGTACGACACGGGCGACAACCTCGTCCTGGAAGACGTCCGGATGCACCTGCCGGAAGATGTCTGTACGATGCTCTCGCGGCTGCTGGCCAAACGGGTGACGCGGCGGTATGCCTCCTGCGACGAATTCCTGGCCGACTGGGAGGAGTTCGCACGGCGGCGTGAAGCGGCCGAACAGCGGCGGTCGGCCGGCAGTCAGGCCGCGCCCCAGCACACCACGCAGCCTCCCATGTGGCTCTATGTCACCATCGGGGCGGGCGTGCTGATCGGCATACTCCTCGCGCTGTACATCGCCGGCATTTTTGGCGGCTGATTTCCGCCCTGTTGTCCCCCTACTCTTGTCGTTCTCCCCATTTCCCCCTATACTGTCGATTGAAACACGCCAACAGGCATAAGGCCGGCCGTTTGTATAA
>JBGSIV010000051.1:0-2121 GCA_041742355.1 Candidatus Zixiibacteriota bacterium | reverse complement strand
GTTGAAATGGAACGGAGGATTGGCAGAAACCAACAGTGCGCTGTTCATTGAACAGATCGGATTCCCCGCCACTCAGGAGTACGTCCGGCAGGTGATGCGGCGACAGGCACGGTACGCGAAGCGCTTGTAACCCGGGACAGGAAACACCGCCGCCACGGCTTGGGCGCCGATGGATTGCTAGGCAAGCATTGCCCTTGGGCAACACGCAGTTGCGCCGGGTGAATCCCTTCCGATGGGGCCGCGTGGTGTTCGGCGGAGACTTACTGGTCACGACGGCTCTTGGTGAGCAACCGGTGTGAACGCAGGATTCCGGCCCCGGTAGGGACGAGTTTCACTTCGTCCTCGACTCATGCCGACATGGGCCAACATGAACTGCTGGCCGTCTGACATCGAAGCAAATGTGCGAAGTCGATGTCCATAAGATCCCATCCGTTACCGTTTCTGCACCATCATCTGACACAAGCCAATAAACGGTCAGACTTTGGCAACAAATGGAGAGACGTGCTCTTTGGGCTGGCCTACAAACGCCAACATCAAGCCAGCAAATCGTTCGTCGTTCAACCGTCACCCTCAACTCAGACTGAACATGAACTTGGGCAATTCTTCCTTACCGGCAGCCGGGCATCGTACCCCCCCCCGAGCTTTCTCCGCAAGCGTGATCTGACATTTTTTCCGGCGGCGCGTAACAGCTGCCCCGTCCTCCGTAGCAGCACTGCGGAGGGTGGACGTGAGTCGGCTCATATCTTCTTTGGGTACTCGTGGTCTGGCGGCAATGCTGCCCTGCTGGGCGGTGTCGCCTTGTTGACGTTTGCCTTCTCGGCCTGCGCTCAATCGAGACTCTCCTCCGAGTGGGCCGTCACTCAACGCGGACCACATCACAACGTCTACGAACGCACGGAAACCATTGACATGGGCCGTGGACGCATCGAAACCCATACGCGGCGGTATGTAGAACTGGCCACCGGTTTAAACCGATTCGATGGCACGACTTGGCGCGAAGCGCGGGCGGAGTTCGAGATGCTGCCCGGCGGCTATGCCGTCGCCCGGCAGACCCAGCACAAGGTGATCATCTCACCCATCTTGAATGACGTTCAAGGGGCAGTGGACTTCGAGACGCCGGACGGCAAACGCATGCGCAGTACCATTCTGGGCTTGGCGTTGCGGGATCGTGTGACGGGTCAGCAGTTGTTGATCGCGGAGATCCAGCCCACCCCCGGCAAACGCGTGGCCACCAACCAGATTCTCTTCGAGAAATGCTTTGATGATCTCCAAGCTGATGTCCGATTCACTGTGGCTCGGGATGGGTTCCATCAGGACGTCATTTTGCGTGAGAAGCTGGACCCGGCCTGGTTGGAAGCCAACGGTTTCAACGAGGAAACCACCCGGCTTGAGATTTGGACAGAGTTTTTCGAAGCCCCAAAACCCAGGGTGCGAAGGCAAGTGTTGGAGAGCGTCGAGGACCCGTCGCTCCGCGGACTCATGGCCGAACCCGACGTGGTGGAGGAGGACCTGGATTTTGGGGACATCAAAATCCCTCTGGGCCGGGCGTATACACGCCGCAGCGGACGGGATGCAGACTTCTCCGTTTTCGTTCCCAAGCGTTGGTATCTCATTGAGGGAAGGCGATTTATGGTGGAGTCGCTGAGTCTGGCGGAATTGCAGCCACTGCTGGCCGATCTCCAGCCCAGAGAGGACTATCCTAGGGCAGAGCCCCGCCGCGAGCTGCAGGCCGGCTTGCATCCCCCCGCGCCCAAGCTGCAGGAACCGGGTACCAACAGCATTCTCACCGCCAGCGCATCGCCTCCGGCCAACTCGGGTGGCGTCGTGCTGGATTACCAAACTGTTATAGGAACCTTAACCGACTTCACCTTCCAAGGGGACACCACTTACCATGTCAGCGGGACGACAATTTGTTACGGGACCAGCACCATTGAAGGTGGCGCGGTGATTAAGTTTGCCCCAGCCAGCCAGCAACTGCGCTTCCACGGGCCAATCCGCTGTCTGACCGCCCCCTATCGGCCTGCTGTATTCACGGCGAAAGACGACGATAGCATCGGCGAAACAATCTCGAGCAGCACCGGGGTGCCGCAGGCGGGCTTGGACTACGGATATGTCGGGTTA
>JBGSIV010000050.1:0-2605 GCA_041742355.1 Candidatus Zixiibacteriota bacterium | reverse complement strand
CCTGACGTACCTGGTGACCTTCCTGTTCCGCACCGGTCCGCCGCCGGCTATCCCGGCTGCCGCCGACTGCAATGGTCAGGGGGGCGACATCATCAACGTGGCCGATCTGACGTACCTGGTCAACTTCCTGTTCAAGACCGGCCCCGCTCCCATCTGCCACTGAACACACGTCAAACTGACTCCCCCCCTCTCCCCACCCCCACCGGGTGGGGAGAGGTACTGGGGATGAAGGGCGAATAGACAGGGTAGTCTACAGAAACGCTTTGACACAGCACGATCAAAAGCACATGACGAGGATCTCGTGAAAATACTGCTAACTTGTTTGCTGCTCGCTCTGGTTCTCTCGGCGCCGGCTCTGGTTGCGGGACCTTATGGCCCTGTCGGTGAACGGGAGGTCGTCGATGTCTCTGGCTATGCAACTGGTGCGCCGGTTACGGTAACCGTGCAGGAATCAAGCCAGAGCCGGACGGTGCTAGCCTACACCGTCGGATCCTACGACCGCACGCCGTATATTATCAACGGCGAAACCTATTACGAAATTTCGGTCCCTGGTGAAGCGGTTCAGCTCACAGAAGGACTTCCCTCCGTCCCCACCGTACGACGGAGCATCATCATACCGAACGACGCGCACATGAAAGTCGCCGTGCTCTCTGCACGCTATATCGACTATGAGAACGTTCTCGTAGCGCCAAGCAAAGGAAATCTGCTGCGTACGGTGGACCCCACCGAAGTTGCCTTTACCTTCGACGATGTCTACAGTCGTGACGGATTCTATCCCGAGAATCTGGCGTCGATCGGCGAGCCGTATATACTCCGTGATTACCGCGGCACAGCGGTCGAGCTGAATGCGGTTCAGTACAACCCCGTAACCAAAGTCCTACGCGTCTACTCCGAAGTGACTCTCGAGGTCACCGCCGCCGGGCGGGGCGATGCAAATGTACTGGTCCCCCGTGTCGACAAGCGCCAGGTCGATGACTTCAACACGATCTACACTCGTCACTTCCTGAACTACGAACAGGTCACCGAGCGCTATACGCCGATCGGCGAGGTCGGCGATATGTTGATTATCACGCATGGGGATTTCGCCGATGAAATGCAGCCGCTGGTCGACTGGAAAATCCAAAAAGGGATGAAGACGACAATGGTGAACGTATCGTCGATCGGCAATACGTCCACCGCCATCAAGAACTTCGTCCAGGCTTTCTACGACTCTACCGCCCTTACTTTCCTCTTGCTCGTCGGCGATGCCGCCCAGGTTGCATCTCCGATAGCCTCGGGCGGGGAATCCGATCCTTCCTACGCCAAACTTGCGGGCTCGGACAATTATCCGGAGATCTTCGTCGGCCGTTTCTCGGCCGAGACGGCAGCCCAAGTCGTGACCCAGGTGCAACGGACCCTCATGTACGAGACCAGCCCGGTCGGAACTTCGATGTACACCAACGCTTGCGGTATTGCCTCCGACGAAGGCCCCGGGCACTTTGGGGAATACGACTACCAGCACATGAACCTGATCCGGAACGACCTGCTGGCTTACAACTACAGTAGTGTTGATCAGATCTACGATCCCGGCGCCACGGATGCTCAGGTAGCCGCGGCATTGAACGCCGGTCGCGGGCTTGTCAACTACATCGGCCACGGCTCGAGTACGTCTTGGTCGACGACTGGGTTCAGCAACTCCGATGTAAACGCGCTCACCAACCGGAACTTCCTCCCGCTGATCATTGCCGTTGCTTGCGTGAACGGCGACTTCGGCGGAACAACCTGTTTTGCCGAGGCGTGGCTCCGTGCGAGCAATAGCGGTGAACCGACGGGCGCTCTCGCCACATACATGTCATCCATCAATCAGTCCTGGAATCCGCCCATGTACGCCCAGGACGAGATCAACGATCTGCTCTGCGCCGAAACGCGGGTAACTGTCGGCGGTCTCTGCTTCAACGGCTCCATACACATGATCGAAGCACAGGGTGCCGACGGAGTCGAGATCTATGACACGTGGCACATCTTCGGCGATCCCTCCGTCCTCTTCCGCACCCTACCGCCGACTGCCATCGCCATTACTCACTCTGACGTGATCATGGCAGGCTGGACCGATCTCGCCGTCAGCGTCCCGGGCATCGAAGGAGCCCTCTGCGCCCTGACGTACAACGGCCGGATCTACGGTTCGGCATATACCGATGCCGGCGGCAATGCATCTATCACCCTGCCGCCGGACCTGCCGATCGGCTCTCCCATGAAACTCACTGTCTCGGCGTTCAACAAGAACCCCTACACTGCCGACCTGATGGTGATCACACCGGAGGGCCCATATATCGTCTACGATGGTAACGAAGTGTCAGAAGTTCTGGGTAACGGGAATGGTGTTGTTGATGTTGGTGAGAGCGTGTTATTGGGTTTGCAGTTGAAGAACGTTGGACCGGACGACGCGTTTAATGTGTCGGCCACGCTCTCCTGCAGCGACCCGTACGTGACGCTCACGGACGGCTTTGAGAGCTACGGGACGATTCCGCGTCAGAACGGGGTGGTTCTGGTGCCGGGGGGGTTTGCCTTTGGCCTGTCGCCGGCCACGCCGGACAACCACAGTGTGGTGTTTGATTTGGCGGTGTCG